>CAZTHW010000001.1:0-39885 GCA_964613595.1 uncultured Desulfobacteraceae bacterium
TTGTCTGCATCTTCCTTGTATCTGCGGCAAACTTGAAAATCGCTCAATTTAGGTTTCTGCAGAAATACCGCCCTGGACGGATAAACAGATTTTTACACAATTGCCATGTAATGAGAATATGCTCATAATTTTTCAAAAATGCAACCCCTTTTTGAAAAATTCATGACAATTCCGGCAAAAAAACTGCAGATCGCAGGCGCGGATCTCGGGAGCTCGCGGGCAGGAAGGGATTTACAAAAAAAACGAAGCCTCCGAAGAAAAAAGCTTTTCCATGACTTCTTCGGGGGCTTCGCGTGTTTCAACGGGCGGAACCGACAAGGGATGCCGCTTGCATATAAAACGGTCAGGCGGGTTCCTTGGCGAATTTCACAAGGATGTCGCCGGATTCCACGGCCTGATTGGCCGCCACCCGGACTTCTTCCACGATGCCGTCACGGGGCGAGGCCACCCCGCTTTCCATCTTCATGGATTCCAGAATCACCACCTCCTGGCCCTTGTATACACGTTCTCCGGGGCTGACCCGGACATCGACCACCTGGCCCGGCATGGGGCACCGGATCACATTTTCCGATACCCGTTTCATGGGACTGGGCATGTGTACGGCCAATTCCCATTCCCGGGGGGTATAAATTTCAAAAACCCGATTGACACCGCAGTACGAGCCAGACATGAAATTGCCGACAAAACGGATGATAAACCGGTGCACGCTCCCGTTGACAGTGAGTTTCAGGCGACGGCGGTAAAATTCAAACGGCGGATGGGTCACATCGTATTCCCGGTCATTGACCGAGATCGTCCAGTTTCGCTCCGCGGCGTTTCCGCGGAGTCGGACCTGAAATACTTCATTTCCGGACTTGACCATGTATTCGTGCTGGTCTTTGGCCGGGATACGGCTTCCGATAGCAGAAACCATGGGCTTTAATGATTCCCGGACCAGGGCGCTGCGGCAGTGGCGGACCAGGGTGACAGCCATAACCAGCCGCTGCAGATGTTCTTCAGGCGGCGTCTCCACGGCCTCTGCGCCGTCGAATTGCTCCGGGATAAAATCGGTGCTCAGGCGGCCCCCGGAAAAGGCGCTCAGGTTTAAAATCCGGTTTACAAAATCAATGTTGGTGACCACGCCCTCGATGTGATAGCCGTTTAAGGCGTTGATGAGTTCCAGGCGCGCCTCCTCTCGGGTTTGCCCCCGGCAGATGACCTTGGCCAGCAGGGAATCATAAAAAACACTGATCAGGCTGCCTGCATGCACGCCGCTGTCCACGCGCACATGCTGCCCCCTGGGCTCGGCATAACGGGTGACCAGCCCGGTTGCGGGGAAAAATCCCTTTTCCGGGTCTTCAGCACAAATCCGCGCCTCAATGGCCCAGCCGTTGATCTCCACGTCGGCCTGCCGGATGGGAAGCGGCTCGCCTGCGGCTATCCGGAACTGCAGTTCCACAAGGTCCAGACCGGTCACCATTTCGGTCACCGGATGCTCCACCTGCAGCCGGGTGTTCATTTCCAGGAAAAAAAAGGCGCCCGAGTCCTCCATGACAAATTCCACCGTGCCCGCGTTGGCATAGCCGCTCTGGCGGGCCAGCCGGCAGGCCTCTTCTCCCATTTTGGCCCGCAGGGACGCATCCACCCTGGGCGACGGGGATTCCTCGATAATTTTCTGGTACCGGCGCTGAATGGAGCACTCCCGCTCTCCCAGGTAAACCGCATTGCCGAAACGATCGGCCATCACCTGGATTTCAATATGGCGGGGCCGGGTGATATAACGCTCGATAAAAATCCGGTCATCGCCGAAAGCCTTTTGCGCCTCTGCCCGGCTTGCCTCCCATGCGGATTTCAATTCTCCGGGCGCGCTTACGATCCGCATGCCCTTGCCGCCGCCGCCGGCAGCCGGTTTGAGCAGCAGGGGGTAGCCGGCAGTTTCCGCGGCCGCACAGGCGGCATCATAATCGGCCAGCGGATCTGTTCCGCCCGGAATTATCGGCACGCCGGCTTTTTCCGCAAGGTTTCGCGATGAGACCTTGTCGCCCAGCAGTCGGATGGCCTCAGACGGCGGCCCGATGAACGTCAGGCCGGCATTTTCAACCATTTCCGCAAACCTGGGATTTTCGGAAAGAAAGCCGTATCCGGGGTGAACGGCTTCACACCCCTTTTCTTCGGCAATGCGGAGCAGCTTTTCCATGTCCAGGTATGATTCCGCCGCTGTGCTGCCGCCCAGAAAAACGGCTTCGTCCGCCTCCAGTGCATGCAGGCTGCGCGTGTCGGGGTCCGAATAAACAGCGACTGCGGCAATACCCAGCCGCTGACAGGTGCGCAAAATCCGTACGGCGATTTCTCCGCGGTTGGCGATTAAAATCTTTTTAAACATCAACGGCCTCACAGGGGAATGTTTCCATGTTTGCGATCCGGTTTCTCCGTTTTTTTCCCTTCCAGAAACTGCAGGGTGCGAATCAGCTGGTGGCGGGTATCGCGCGGAAAGATCACATCATCGATATACCCGCGCCGGGCCGCCAGAAAGGGGTTGGCAAAGCGACGCCGATACTCGGTCATCCGCTCGTTTAAAACCTCCTCCGGATTCTCTGCGGCCTGGATCTCCCGCCGGTAAATCACCTCGGAGGCGCCCTTGGGCCCCATCACGGCAATCTCCGCCGAGGGCCAGGCATAATTGACATCGCAATGAATATGCTTGGAATTCATCACCAGGTACGCTCCGCCGTAAGACTTGCGCACCACCACGGAAATGCGGGGGACCGTGGCCTCGATAAACGCATACAGCAGCTTGGCACCGTGCCGGATAATACCGCCGTGCTCCTGCTCCGGGCCGGGCATGAAGCCGGGCACGTCCACCAGGCTGATCAGGGGAATGTTAAATGCGTCGCAGAAACGGACAAACCGGGCTGCCTTTGTGGAAGCATTGCTGTCGAGCACGCCGGCGAGCACCGCGGGCTGGTTGGCCACCAGGCCCACGGCCTGGCCGCCCAGGCGGCCGAAGCCGCAAATGATGTTTCGGGCGTAATCCGGGTGAACTTCCATGAATTCGGCCCCGTCCAGGATGCTGTAGATCAGGACGTTCATGTCATAGGTCTGCCCCGGATTCGGCGGCACCAGGTAATCCAGGGCCGGGTCCGTGCGCTCGGGCGGGTCGCTGAAATCCACCAGCGGTGCCTTCTGCCGATTATTGGAGGGCAGATAGTTCATCAGGCGGCGTACCTCGCGCAGGCAGAGAATGTCATTGGGAAGATTGAAATGGGCCACGCCGCTGGTGCTGCCATGCACGTCCGCCCCGCCCAGGTCTTCGGCGGAAATGTCCTGGTGAATCACGGTCTTGACCACATTCGGCCCGGTGACAAACATGTAGGATGAACTCTGCACCATGAACACGAAATCGGTCATGGACGGGCTGTATACGGCCCCACCCGCGCACGGGCCCATGATGCAGGAAATCTGGGGGACCACGCCGCTGGCCTTCACATTGCGGTAAAAGATTTCCCCGTAAGCAGCCAGGGAATCCACCCCTTCCTGGATCCGGGCGCCGCCGGAATCGTTTAAACCGATAATTGGACATCCGACCCGCACGGCCATGTCCATGACCTTGCAGATCTTCTGGGAATGCGCTTCGCCCAGGGAACCGCCGATCACGGTAAAATCCTGGCTGAACACGCACACCTCGCGGCCCTCCACGGTGCCGTGGCCGGCCACCACGCCGTCGCCCGGATAGGTGCGTTCATCTCCGATGGCGCTGCCCCGGCCTGTCTTGAGCATGTCGAACTCCTCAAACGAACCTTCGTCGAGCAGCAGCTCGATGCGCTCCCGGGCCGTGAGCTTGCCCTTGAGATGCTGCACCTCGATGCGTTTTTCCCCCCCGCACTGAAGCGCCTCTTCGCGCAGGGCCTCCAGCGTGGCGATATTTTCCTGAAGCGCGATATCCATGGCACACACCCCGCAAAATAGACAACTTGTTTATTTTATTTAATTTTACTTATCAAGCCGGGATATATTATCAAAAGATTTCCGCGAACGCTACGATTAATATGCTTCCCGTTGCCACGCCGTGCAACATTTGCCAGCGCTGCCCCGCCGGCCGGCACTGCGAAAATCCTGGAAGCCAGATGCTTTCTTGCAGGGCCTCACAAAATCGAAATCCTCTGCCAAAAGCCTGAAAACCCTGCTTTACTTTGCAGGACCCGGCGGATTTGCCGGCCTTTATGGCAGCCCACTTGATTTTACCCGCAAAATTGGTTAGTTTGAATTAAGTTTTCCTGATAATAAAAGATTCGCGGAGGCTTATATGAATGTGCAGGTTGTTCTTGAACCAAGCGAAGATGGGGGCTATACGGCATATGTTCCAAGCTTGCCGGGCTGTATCAGCGAAGGTGACAGCAAGGAAGAAGCATTGCACAACATAAAAGAGGCCATTGCACTGTACCTGGAGCCTGTAGATGACGACATGGGATATGGCCCGGCTGCGGAGATAACGGAAATCGCAGTATGAGCAAAGTGCCCGCCCTGCCTTATGAAAAAGTGATCGCTGCATTAAAACGCGATGGATGGGTTGTTGTTCGTCAAAGGGGGAGCCATATCCGGCTCCAGAAGCATACACGCACCGATGTATTAAAACTTACCGTACCGGCGCATCGGCCCATTAAGCGCTCTACGCTGGCCCATATCCTGAAGCAGGCCCGTTTATCGCTCGAGGCATTTCAGGAACTGCTCTAAAAAATCAAAAGAAAGCCACCCTGATGATCACCTTACTTGACTACGGCGCCGGAAATGTGCGCAGCGTGGTAAACGCCATAGAAAAACTGGGCCGGCAGGTCCATGTCGCCGGCAGCGCAGATGAGATCCGCCGGGCGGAAAAACTGGTTTTTCCGGGCGTCGGCAGCTTTGGCAGCATGATGCAGGTACTGCAGGAAAAGGGCTACGTGGACGCCCTGCGCGAATACCTCCGCGCAGACAAGCCGTTTCTGGGAATCTGCCTGGGCCTGCAGGCGCTTTTCGAAAAAAGCGAAGAGGCCCCCGGAATTGCCGGCCTGGGATTTATCCCCGGTATGGTCAAGCGGTTTGACACGGATCTGTCCGTGCCCCACATCGGATGGAACGGCATCCGCGTGAAAAAACCCACGGCCCTGTTCAACGACCTGGCCGGGGAAGAAAAGTTCTACTTTGTGCATTCCTATCATGTCGTACCCCGGGATCCGGAGGTCGTGCTGACCACCACCGACTACGGCACGGAATTTGTCAGCAGCATCCGGATCGGCAATATCACGGCCACCCAGTTTCACCCGGAAAAAAGCGGGGCCGCCGGCCTGGCCGTTTTCCGCAATTTTCTCGAACCCGGCCCCGAGTCGGGTGCCGCCCGGATCGACACAGGCAACAAAACCCGCCTGGCAAAGCGGATCGTGGCATGCCTGGACGTTCGCGCTAATGACGCCGGTGACCTGGTGGTCACCAAGGGCGACCAGTATGACGTTCGTGAAAACGGCCAGGTCCGAAACCTGGGCAAACCCGCGGAACTGGCCCGGGACTATTACGCGCAGGGCGCAGATGAGATCACATTCCTCAATATTACGGGCTTCCGGGATTTCCCCCTGGCGGATCTGCCCATGCTCGAAGTGCTGCGGCAGACCTCGAGGCAGGTGTTCGTGCCCCTGACCATCGGCGGCGGAATCCGCAGCTACACCGACGCAAACGGGCGAACCTGGTCCGCCCTGGAGGTGGCCGCCGAGTACTTCCGCTCCGGTGCGGATAAAATCTCCGTGGGCAGTGATGCGGTGGCCATTGTGGAGCAGTACCTGAAAACCGGGCAGAAAACCGGGCAAAGCGCAATCGAACAGATTTCCGAGGTATACGGCAACCAGGCAGTGGTCATTTCCATTGATCCGCGGCGGGTTTACGTCACCCGGCCGGGAGAAACCGCATTTCACGTAATTCATACAGAGGAGCCCGGCCCGAAAAACGAAAAATACTGCTGGTTTCAGTGCACGGTCAAGGGCGGACGCGAAGGCCGGCCCGTGGACGTGCTCACCCTGGCCCGGGTTTGCGAGGAACTCGGGGCCGGCGAAATCCTGCTCAACTCCATTGACCGCGACGGCACCAACGCAGGCTTTGACATCGAGTTGATCAACGCGGTGGCAGAAACGATTTCCATACCGGTGATCGCTTCTTCCGGAGCCGGATGTGCCGCGCATTTCCTGGAGGTATTCACCCGGACAGGCGCAGAAGCGGCCCTGGCAGCCGGGATTTTCCACCGCCGGGAAGTTCCCGTGGGCGCGGTCAAAAAATACCTGTCCGACAAAGTCGAAATCCGAAGGGAGGGAACATGAAAAACGCATGGTTTACCGCCGGTATTCTGATTTTTACGCTGTTTGCCGCCGCCGCGGCATGCGCCGGGCAGTCGATTTCCTCGAAAATCACGGAGGTGACCCTGTTTTTCGACAAGGCCCGTGTCAGCCGGCAGGCCTCGGCAAGCGTGGAGCCCGGCATCCACAGCCTGGTAATCCCCCTGGATGCGTTTTCCATTGAAGAAAAATCCGTAACCGCGGATGTCGCCGGCCGGGGCGAAATCCTCGGTGTGCGGGTGTCAAGACTCCCGACCGCAGAATCGCCGCAAGAAAAAATCCGTGAACTCGAGGCCCGTATCCGGGAGCTGCAGGACCAAAAACAGGCGCTCACGGATCGGAAAACCACCCTTGAGCGGCAGGAAACATTTCTCGACGGTGTGGTCGATTTTTCCGGGACCCAGGTCCCAAAGGAAATTAAAACCCAAATGCCCGCCCCCGGGGATCTGGATGCCACCCTGGATTTTCTGGGGCAAGCGGTTTGCCAAAATTTCGATGAAAAGCCCATGGCCGAAAGACTTAATTCCTTAAAAAAATACAAAATATTGATCCGTGTAAAAATTTGAAACGCTCAATTTAGGAAGGATATGCCGACGCCGGTGTTTTAAGGAGGGAAAATTGGACACTGCCGCACAGCCCCGCGACTATCTCTTATCCATCGGTTCCCGGCAGCGCAGGGGCGAGCCGGCCGGCATATATTCGGTGTGTTCCGCGCACCCGATGGTGCTGGAGGCTGCACTTGATCAGGCTGAAACGGACAAAAGCCCGCTGCTTGTCGAGTCCACCTGCAACCAGGTCAACCAGTTCGGTGGATATTCCGGCATGACGCCCGCGGATTTTGCCGCATACATTTACCGCATGGCCGAACAGGTGCGGTTTGATCCCCGGCGGCTCATGCTTGGCGGAGACCACCTGGGCCCGTACGTCTGGCGAAGCGAGCCGGCGGAATCAGCCATGGAAAAGGCCGAAACCCTGGTATCAGACTGCGTTGTTGCCGGCTACGGCAAGATCCACCTGGATGCCAGCATGCCGCTGGGCGATGACAATGGCCGCGCCATTTCCACGCAGACTTCCGCCGAACGGGCCGCCAGGCTGTGCCGGGCCGCGGAACGGGCCGCCGCGCAAACGAATTCTCAAAAAGACCCCCCGCTTTACGTTATCGGAGCGGAAGTTCCCACCCCCGGCGGCTCCCTGGCCACGCGCGGGGATGTCCCCGTCAGCAACCCGGAAGAAGTGGCAGAATTTATCCATACCTGCCAAGATGTTTTTTCCGAATCCGGACTGGAAGCCGCATGGACCCGGGTGATTGCAGTGGTGGTCCAGCCGGGAATCGATTTCGGACAACACTGGGTGGCGCCCTATGATCGCCAATCCGCCGGCGCGCTGTCTGAATTTCACAGCCAGCTCCCGGAGACGACCACCTACGAAATCCATGCCACGGACTTTCAAACCCCGCAGGGGCTTTCGCACATGGTTGCGGATCATTTCCCCCTGCTCAAAGTGGGCCCCTGCCTCACATTTGCATTCCGGGAGGCGGTTTTTGCCCTGGACCGGATTGAACAGGAATGGCTCGGGGGCCGCAAAAGCATTTCCCCCGCAAACATCCGGCAGGTATTGTGCGATGTCATGGACGCGGATCCGGGCTACTGGCACTCCCACCACCGTGCGGAGTCGGCATCTGACTGGCGCGTGCTTTTCAGTTATCTCGACCGCGTTCGCTATTACTGGGCCCGGCCGGAACTGAAAAACGCCCTGTCCCGGCTTGTTGAAAATCTCGGTCGCGAGCCCGTTCCGCCGACACTGCTCAGCCAGTACCTGCCCGAACAATACCAAGCGGTTGCCGCGGGCAGACTTGCTGAAGACCCGGCCTCCCTGATCCGCCATAAGATCCGGGGCGCGCTTCTGCCATATGCAGCCGCCTGCCGCATGACAGAATAGACACACAAAAAAATAATTTACTTTGACGTAAACTGTGGTTAATGTAAGAATCCGTCCAAGACGCCGGAGACGGATAAAACGGATAAACATTTAACCTAAAATACAAGCAGACATTATGCGAGACGATATTACGAAAATCCGATGGCACGGCCGGGGCGGCCAGGGGGCGATTACAGCAGCCAAAATCGTGGCAAACGCGGCGTTTTCCTCAGGCTACGGCGGGGTGGTGATGGCGCCCACATTCGGCACGGAGCGAAGAGGCGCGCCTGTGCTGACCTCGCTTAAGATCTCGAAGCACAAGATCTATGACCTGTCCCCGATTGCCGAGCCGGACGTGGTCATTGTGCTAGACCACCTGCTGGTCGAAGAAGTGGACGTGGCTTCCGGGCTCAGACCCGGCGGCCTGATCATTATCAACACGCCCAGGCCCCCGGAGGCCTTCGCCTTTGCCGGCCTGAAGGTGGCCACCGCGGATGTTACCACCCTGGCGGGCAAAGCGGGCCTGCCCGCGGGCATTGTCAACACCGGCATCATCGGCGCCTTTGCCAGGGCCGGTGATCTGCTGGACATGGACACCCTGGCCGGGGCCATTGAATCCGAATTCGCGGGCAAATCCCCGGAAAAAAACATCGCGGCCGCCCGCGCGACATACAAGCATACCCTGGTTGGAGAAACCGATGAAAAACGACAACAATAAAAATCCGGACAGCAAAAAATACGCCTGCCATGTCTCCCACAGCGAGCCCGGTCCGGGCGACGGCGGAAGGACCGGCTCCTGGCGGGTACTCCGGCCGGTCATTGATCTGGACAAGTGCATCCCGGCCAAACGAAACAAGCCGGCCTGCTTTTCCTGCTGGCTGTATTGTCCGGACGGGGTGATCACCAAGACGGTTCCCCCGACCATTGACTATGAATACTGCAAGGGCTGCGAAATCTGCGCCGAGGAATGCCCGGCAGATGCCATTACCATGGTGGAGGAGACCCTGATGATCATGGAGGAAAAATAGCGCATGCATATCATCGAATCCGGCAACGTGGCCGCAGCCAGCGGCGTCCAGCTTTCCGGGGCCCAGGTGATCGCCGCGTACCCGATCACGCCGCAGACGCCCCTGACGGAAAAGCTCTCCGAACTGGTGGATGCCGGCGAGCTCAATGCCCAATACATTCCGGTCGAAAGCGAACACAGTGCCATGTCGGTCTGTATTGCGGCCTCCAGCGCAGGGACGCGCGCCTTTACCGCGACCAGCGCCAACGGACTGCTCTACATGAACGAACAGCTTCACTGGGCCGCCGGCGCCAGGCTTCCGATTGTCATGTGCGTGGTCAACCGTGGCATCGGCGCGCCCTGGACCGTGTGGAACGATCACCAGGACGCCATGGCCCAGCGGGATACCGGATGGATTCAGCTTTTCTGCTGTGATCACCAGCAGATTATCGACACGGTGATCCAGGCCTTCCGCCTGGCCGAAACCGTGCGCATCCCGGTAATGGTCTGCTATGACGGCTATATCCTGTCGCACACCTACATGCCGTTTGACATTCCCGAATCTGCTGCAGTCAGCAGGTTCCTTCCGGAATTTGCACCCGACTGGGCGCTGGATCCGGCCTGCCCGGCAAACCTGAATACAGTGACCCTGCCGGATATCCGGCCCAACGTGCGCGGGGAAACCGCGCCGGGATACATGGAAATCCGGCAGAACCTGCATGGCGACATGCGCCGGGCCATAGACGTGGTTGCGGATACGGACGCGCAATTCGCAAAAACCTTCGGCCGCGGC
This sequence comes from uncultured Desulfobacteraceae bacterium, assembly GCA_964613595.1. Lineage (GTDB taxonomy): Bacteria > Desulfobacterota > Desulfobacteria > Desulfobacterales > Desulfosalsimonadaceae > Desulfosalsimonas. Next base: position 10,049 of record CAZTHW010000001.1, read on the forward strand.
GGAAATCCGTTTATCGAGCCCTACCGCTGCGACGACGCCGAGTATGTGGCAGTGGCCATGGGATCCCTCTCATATCATCTCCGGGATGTAATCGACGTGCTAAGACAGGAGGGGCTTGCCATCGGGGTTGCCGGCCTGCGCCTGTACCGGCCTTTTCCGAACCGGGCCGTGGCCGAAGCGCTGTCTGCGAAAAAGGGGGTTATCGTGTTTGAAAAAGCTGTGAGCTATGGATACGAGGGTCCGCTGTATGCCGATATCAAGGCGGCCCTGTACGATTGCGATCACCGGCCGGCCGTGCACAACTACATCCTCGGTTTGGGCGGCCGGGAGATCAAAACAGACGATCTCTTTGATTCGCTCAGAACGTCCTGCGGCGCAGACGCCCCCGCAACCCGGGAGCCGGCCTTTGTGGGACTCAAAATATGACCACCCGGCTGCAGACCGCAGTCACATCATAAGACATCTAAGGATTCAGGATTTATCATGGCCACGAATAAAACCACCATACTCAACCTGCCGGAAGAAGAACTCGTGCACCCGGGCAACCGGGCCTGTTCCGGCTGCGGGCTAAGCATTGTCTACAGAACCGGATTAAAGGCGCTCGGCCGGGAGACCATCCTGGTGGTCCCGCCCAGCTGTCTGACCGTGCTCCAGGGGCTCTACCCCATCGCCGCCACCCAGCTGCCGTGCTTAAACGTCACCTTTGCCTCCACTGCCGCTGCTGCAACCGGTGTACTCGGCGCCTTGCGGGCCCGGGGCAAGACCGGTGTGCAGGTCGCAGCATGGGCTGGAGACGGCGGAACCAGTGATATCGGCATCCAGGCGCTTTCCGGGGCCTGTGAGCGGGGCGAGAACTTTATTTTTATCTGCTATGACAACGAAGCATACATGAACACCGGGGTGCAGCGCTCCGGCACCACGCCGCAGCACGTGCTGACCACCACCACACCGATTACCGGCAAGCACCAGAAGAAAAAGGACATGCCCGCCATTATGGCGGCTCACGGCATTGATTACGTAGCCACCGCTTCTGCGGCCTATCCCCTGGATTTATACGACAAGATCATAAAAGCCAAGACCATTTCCGGGCCCAAGTACATCCACGTGCACACGCCGTGCCCGGCCGGATGGGGATTTTCCGCGCGATATACCGTCAAAATCGGGCGGCTGGCAGTAGAAACCGGGTTGTTTGACCTGTATGAACAGGAAAACGGAAACTTCCGCCTGACCGGGGCTTCGCAGAAACTACTCGGAAAAAAACGCAAGCCTGTGGATGAATATTTCGCCACCCAGACCCGGTTCAAGGGCATGGATACGGAAAAAACCCGGATCATCCAGGAGGAGGTGGATCAGAAATGGGAGGTCCACGAAAAGGCGGCTGCGGGCATCTGCTGATACCCCGGGATTTACCCTTCGTAGAGCACGGCCAGGATCCGGGCCCTGCCCGTTTTGGCAGCCACCAGGTGCGGCGTGGTTGACAGGTAATACACACTGTCACCCGGATCGAGTTCGAATTCATCCTGGTCAATCTGTGCCAGCACCGTTCCTTCCAGCACGTAAATGAATTCCTCGCCGTCATGCACCGAGGTTTCCCGCTCCGGATTTTCCTCCAAATCCACAATCAGGGCTTCCATGTGCCGGCCTTGCACTTCGGGTGCCAGGCTCTGGTATTTATACAGGTTCCTGCCCATGGGCGAGGTGGACCTGGACACGGGTTTTCGTTCATGCTTGCGGGTCACCGAATACACCCGGGATCCCGCGCCTGAAACCAGGCGGGAAAAGGCGCTGTCCAATGCCTTGGACAGCTTTACCAGGGTGCCGAGCTGGGGCTGGATCTCGTTTGCCTCGATCCGGGACAGGGTTTCCACGTCAAACCCGGTCAGATTGGCCATTTCATCATTGGAAATGCCCTTTCTCTCCCGGATGGTGCGGATCCGATCACCTATCGCCTCGATCTCCGCCGCCTTGCCCCGGTCGGAGAGATCCCCGGTGAGCACTTCATATCGATCCTCTTGTGCCCGGGACTCTTCATCGTGAATCATATCCATCGCTCCTTTGGCAAATCTGCCGCATTGAATCAAATTTCATCATTCTTCAGTGCCTTATTTTTCTTTTCTACCAAAAGCCGCCAAAGCCGTCAAACATTACTTGCCCCGCTCCGGAATCGCTCCATCCCGTTTTCAGCTTTTGGGTTTCCCGAATTTTTGGCGGAGGCCGCCTTGTCAGAAACCGGCTGCCGTGCTACTATAAAAATAAATAATATTATCGAATTACGGACCAATCATCCAATTTCACAGGGGGATGTTATGGCAGAAGCACAATACCAGGCATGGCTGTGGGAAAAACTCGGACATGAGACCATTGAAAACCTGAAAAAGCACGGATTTGCGGGCAGTTTTCTTGCCAGTGCAGACGAGGGCAGAGATTTTGTAACAGATCTGGCCAGGGAGTACAACACCATCGGATTCGGGGGATCCGCCACCCTTCGGGCGCTTGATATACCAGCCACCCTGAAGCAGCAGGGCAAAACCGTTTATGATCACTGGGACCCGGCCCAGGATGAATCCGATCTTTCCCTTCGCCTGAAACAGGGGCGATGCGACTGCTTTATCTGCAGTGCAAACGCCATTTCCGCAACCGGCGAAATCGTGAATGTGGACGGCGTGGGCAACCGAACAAACGCCATGACTTTCGGCTGTCCCAATGTCGTCATCGTGGCCGGCATGAACAAAGTCGCCCTTGACCTGGACGGGGCTCTGCGCAGAATACGGGAAATCGCAGCACCCATGCGCGCGAAAAGCCTTAACATGAATACCCCGTGCGCGGAAACCGGCATCTGCACGGACTGCAATTCCCCTCAGCGCATCTGCCGCATCACCGCGATTCTGCACCGAAAACCCATGATGACCGAGGTTTCCGTGGTGCTGATCAACGACGCACTCGGATTCTGATGTGCACAGATTCCGCGGGGCCGCCCTGGCAGACCTGGAAATCCTGGCAGGAGGCCAATTTTTCCATACGATCCCCGCTGGAGCGGCATCCGCAGCAAATGCAGCCGCTTTTCCAAATCGCCGGGGAAATCAGGCAGCGGCTGGATGTTCTGGATGCGATATATGATGCGCTGTGCCCGCAGACCTGCCCGTTGTGCCCCGATCCATGCTGTGCAAGGGCGGATGTCTGGTTTGACCTGCGGGATCTGCTCTTTTTGCATGCCGGCTTCCTGCCGGTGCCGCTGAAAAACCCCCGAAAGCCGGATCATTTGCCCTGCTGGTTTCTCGGGCCGGGCGGATGCAGGCTGCCACGCAAAAGCCGGCCCTGGATCTGCACCTGGTATCTCTGCCCGGCCCAGAAACGCCGCCTGCAAAACCGGCGCCCTACAGCCTTTATGCAACTGCGGACTTTAACAGAAGAAATCGGCGCATACCGAAAGCAGCTTGAAAAACACTTTATCCGGGTCGCCGGCGCCCCGCCTGCGGCCTGTAAACGCGACCGGGCCCGCGAGGAAAAAGCCGGAAGCCGGGCATGAATAAATACGAAAAAATCACTGAGGCCAGGCACATCCTGGAGATTCCGGAAGAAGCGACCATGGCGGAAATCAAGGCCAGCTACCGAAGCCTGCTTACCCGCTGGCATCCGGACAAGTGCCCGCAAGACCCGGAAAAAGCAAACGAGATGACCCGCAGGATCACAGCCGCCTATCAAACCCTCCTGGATTATTGCGCCAATTACAGGTTCTGCTTTTCAAAACAAGCCGTGAAAAAACAGCGCTCCGCCCGTGAGTGGTGGATCGAGCGCTTTGGTAATGATCCGCTGTGGGGCGGAAAAGATGAGTAAGCAGACGGGATCACCCCTTTATTATTGATTTAACCGCTTCCACGAGCTTCGGCATGGCCTCTCCGGCCTTTAAGGGGATATAGGCATCTGATACCCGCTGGAACGCATTTTCATTGGGATTGACCACGATCACCCGGGCACCGGCCTCTTTTGCCTGAAACGGGAGATAGGCCGCGGGATAAACCACCCCGGAGGTGCCCACGGCCAACAGGACATCGCATTTTCTGGCGGCATCAAACGCCCGCGGAATCTCCTGAACCGCTTCACCGAACATCACCACGTCCGGCCGCGTAACCGACTGGCACTGTTGACACTTGGGCATAAGTTCAATGATTTCCGACAGGGTGAATCCTTCGGCGGCATCCACTTTTTCCCTGAGCTGCCGGATCAGTTCCCTGCGCGGAAAATTCCGGGTCCAGGCGCATGACAGACACCTGAACCGGAAGCTGTTGCCGTGGACTTCCACCACATCGGTATTGCCGGCCTCGAGGTGCAGATTGTCAATATTCTGTGTCACCACGGTTTTCAATATTCCCATGTGCTCCAGGTCCCGCAGGGCCACGTGTGCGGGATTGGGTTCGGCCCGCTCGAAGGTATCCAGAAGTTCCCGGAAAAAGGGAAGCAGCTTTTCCGGACTCCGCTGCAGGGTTGCCATCAATCCGTCAGCCGTGCCGACTTCGGCCGGATTGACCCGTTCCCATACGCCGCCGGGATCCCGGAAGGTGGCAATACCGCTTTCCGCGGAAACACCCGCGCCGCAGGACGCTGCCGCATTTTTCGCCCCGGCCAGAATTTCGGCCGCCTTCTGAATTTCCGGATCAATACTCATGATGCACTCCTTCTACATTCCTTGGTTCCCCCTCATAATAAACGTCTATCGCTGCCTTCACTTTCAGCCGGCCGTTTCTTCCAGAATTTGGGCATATACACTTTGATCCGCGCTGCTGAACAGAACAAAGCGCACATGCTTGACCGAATTCAGGCCCTGAAGCTGTTCAATCACCGTGTTCAAGGCAATCCGTGCGGCAGGTTCCAGAGGGTATCCGAACGCCCCGGTGGAAATGGCCGGAAAAGCGACCGAATGCAGCCCGTTTTGTTCAGCCAGCTTCAGGGCATTGCGGTAGCATGCGGCCAGCAGCTGGTCAGATGGATTGTCTCTTCCATAGACCGGCCCCAGGCAATGGATCACATGGCGGTTGGGGAGGTTATGCGCGCCTGTGATCACCGCCTGGCCGGGATCGATCGGCGCCAGCGGACGGCACTCTTCTTCCAGGCCCGGTCCCGCAGCCCGGTGGATCGCTCCGGCCACGCCGCCCCCAATCCGAAGCTCGGCATTGGCGGCATTAACCACGGCGTCCATGTCAGCCTGGTTTGCAATATCGCCCTGCACGCATTCCACGGTTGCGCCATGAAAATCCTTTTTTGTGGTCATTTGCCCCCACCTCCTTTATTTTTCGGGTGATAATTCCATCAGGGTAGCATAACCGATTCTTTTCCGGGCCCCAATGCCAGCTTGTGACAATGTACCCGTCTTATTCAAAATTACCATTATTCGCCGGGCAGGCAAAAATTTTTTGGATCCCTGGATTCAGGATCCGGATACGCTTTTACCCGCAGACAGTGCCGGCCAGTTCTGAAAAAAGCCTGTCCAGGAGTTGTTCCGCGGCCGACAGCTCCGCTTTTGAGGCAAAAACCGAATGCAACTCCCGGAATATGACGTCATACCGGGATCCGGTGCTGCCCGCGGCCGAATAATCCACCTGCGGCTTTGGGTAAAGTCCGTCATTGAAAAAATAACTCGCCAGGGGGCGGTTGCCTGCGGCATACGGCCAACTGATTTTCAAACCAAACAAGCGGGCCCACAGCTTTCGGGCATGCGGCCGGCACGCGGCTTCCGGGTCAAGGCGACGGCTTCGGCATCTGCGGGTGATTTCATCATAAAAAGCCCCCAGCAGATCTGCTTCCTGGATGACTAGGCCGAACAGGTACCAGTCGTCGATTACGGACCGGAGGATTTGCTTGAAATCCGGGGCAATCCGGCGGTGGGTGGGACAAAAATACATCCCGCAGGTCATGGACCCGTAATGGCTCAGGCCCCGCAAATCGATGCCGTTGTTATTTTCTGCCAGCGGATGGAGCAGGCACCCCACCCGGGTTTTGGCCTGCCCGATAAAGCCGAGATACGGGCAGTGATGGAATTCCGGCATGGGCACCGGGTTTTTGGCAAGCACCTCTGACTCCTTTTGGCCGAAATCGAGAACAGCCGCCATTTCGCGGGGCACCCGGGCAAATGCCGCGGTGCGCCTTTCCAACAGGCTGCAGATGCCCTGACGGGAAGAATCGGCCAGATTGTAGAGTCCGCAGCAGGCCCCGCATGACACGGTTTGGCTGACCTGACAGAGATAAATGTATTCGGGTGCCGGCATTTTACTCCTGATAACAATTTAAGATATTAATTCGATTCGGTTTTACCTGTACGTAATATAAGATGCCGCCTGAATCAAGGCAACTGATGCCCGGCAATGGCGGAATCCCGCACAGGGTGGTACTGATGTGAATTCTTATTGACAGGCAATGCTTCTGTTGATACCGCTTTTTTAATTTCGCGCATATGCACAATACGAAATTGTGCGCACAAACGCTGCCGCGCCGGTTGCTTGCAGACCGCGTGGATCAGCAGAATCGCATCTGCGGTTTTTCCGGAAAAACAGACACATACAAAAAAGCCACGAAGGCCTGGAAATGCCGAAGTATCGGCAACGGGTCTACGTGGCTTTTTTTTGTTTTCAGAAATACCGAAAAATGGAGACGAATCCGATGAAAAAACCCATGGCGATTTATTTCTGGGGATGCCTGCTTTTTCTCTGTATGTTATCCGCCCCGGCTGCAGGTCAGAGCAAACCGGCAGAAACCAGCCTCGAACCGGTCCGGGTGACCGCCAGTCCGATTATCGAGGGAAACGCGGTTGACCGGTATGCCGCGGAAAAAACCACAGTCAGCCAGCAACAGATTGACAACTTGAATGCCCAGGACATCACCACGGCACTGCGCAAAACCCCGGGTGTCAATATTTCCCGCTACAACCAGATCGGCGCCTTTGGCGGCGGGGAAGGCGGCGCGATTTTTGTCCGGGGAATGGGCGCAAGCCGTCCCGGAGCGGAAATCAAGACGCATGTGGACGGGGTACCCATGTATATGAGCATCTGGAACCATCCGCTTCTCGACCTGATGCCCGTGGATCCGGCCGGCTCGGTGGAGGTTTACAAAAGCCCCCAGCCCCAGCATTTCGGCAACGCCGCAGCGGCTGTCAACATCGTTCCAAAGGAAAAAAGGACCCGGGGTTTTTTGACAAAAACCAAAATCGCGGGCGGCAGTTACGACACTTTCATCGGCACAGCAGAAACCGCGGGGAAAACAGAGCGGTTCAATTATTACCTGGGCGGCGGCTACCGCAGATCCAACGGCCACCGGGACCACTCGGAAGGCGAAATGCAGAACGCATTCGGCCGGTTCGGTTACCAATTATCCCGTCACTGGGATGTTTATGCCTTCGGCCTGTTTACGGACAATTTCGCAGAAGACCCGGGAGAAAAAGGCGGCTCAGCGGAAACGCGCGAGGGTACCTATGAAACCCGCGCCTTTCTGACCAGCCTGACCCTGCGCCACGATTATGCAGGCGCCGAGGGATATGTCAAAGTCTACCGCAATGCCGGGGAGGGCGACTGGCTCAACCAGCCCACGGAAACTTCCGGAATCCGCGAAGACCTACTCAATGATTTCACGTTTTCCGGATATAAAATCCGGGAGACGATTTCTCCCTGGCAGGGCGGAGAATTGCTGGCCGGGCTGGACTGGCAGAAAACCGAGGGGGATTACAGGAAATATTTTTCCGACGGCACCACGGATCACTGGGACGGCCACGATTTCACCCTTACCGAACCCTATGGGGCACTCAGCCATCGCTTTGGAGAGGAATCCGGGCTCCACGTGATTCCTTCGGCAGGTGCCCGGTATTATGACAATTCGGATTTTGACGGGCAATGGGGGCCCCACGCCGGCCTGATCCTGGGATACGACGACTTTCAATTCCATACCGGGTATTCCCGCGGGGTGGTCTATCCCGGCCTGGACGTAGTGGTATTCTCCGAAGAGGTAATCGAGACCCTGGGCACGAGCTGGAAGGACCTGGACCCGGAAATCATGGATCATTATGAAGCCGGGGTTTCCTTTCAGTTCGCCAAGTCTGCCAGGGCCGAGCTGACCTACTTCTACAACAACGGCAAGGACCGCTATGTCATTATTTTTCCGCCTCCCCCGCCGCCGGTGTATGAAAACGTGGAAACCTATACGACCCGGGGAGTGGAGACCTCTTTTCAGGCCTTTCCCGGAGAAGACATCACGATTTTCCTGGGGGGCACCGTGCTTGACACCGATCCGGACGATCTGCCCTATTCCCCTGAAATCACGGTGAGCTCCGGGGTAAGCTGGCAGTTTCTGCCAAAATGGACGATTCACCTGGACGGACAATACGTGGATGACATGTACGTGACCTCCCGGGCCCGGGTCTCGGGCGCGGAAGACACGGCCCCGGTTGACAGCTATTTCCTGGTAAACGGCAAGCTCAGCCGCGCATTTGAACTCGCGGGCGAGGAGGTGTCCGGCAGCGTATTCATTGCCGGGGAAAATCTCACGGACACGGATTACGAATACCTGCCCGGATATCCCATGGCCGGAATCAACGGCACGGCCGGGATTTCGCTGGCATTCTGAAAAATCCGCAAACGCAAACCACTTGCAGACAAGGAAACATCAACATGAAATTTCGGCAATCACCTAAATCTATCGCTGTGGCGGCGCTTTTTCTGCTCTTTTTCCTTGCAGCCGGGGCCCGGGGCCACGAAGGGCACATGCCGATCATCGTGGACACAGACGGGGCTGTCGACGATATCCGGGCCATTGCCCAAATGCTGGATGCCGGGGCGGATATCCGGCTGATCGTAACTTCAGACGGAGTGTTGTCCCCGGAAAACGGGCTGGAAGCCGTCAAACGAACCCTTGCCTATTTCGGCCGCACCGATATCCCGGTGGCTGCCGGCAGCAGCCTGGACGCACCGCCCCCGGAGTGGCGCACGTGGAATTCCGAGATGAACTGGCCGGCGGCGGCACAGCTTTACCCGTCCGATGAACCGGAACCGGCCGGTGCAAAAGCCGCAATTGTCAAACGCATCAAGAACCTTTCGGAAAGCGGCCAGCAGGCGCTTTACCTGTGCCTGGGCCCGATGACCAACCTGGCCGCAGCGCTCCGGGACGCCCCGCAAATCAAAAAGGGGATTGCGCGGGTGATCTACCTGGGAAGCGCCCCGGCATCAGAGACCACCGGATGGAACACCAAGAGGGATCCATCAAGTGCCGGAAAGGTGTTTAATTCCGGCCTGCCCGTATATGCCATGGGTCTTGCAGGCAGCCGATTCCCGGTTTTCGACGAATCCTTATATGAACGCATCAGCCGCATGCAAAGCGACTCGGCCCGCCTGATCACATCCATCCACAAAAGCGGGAAACTTCAGGAAAAACTGGCTGAAAATCACCTCCGGATCTGGGATGAACTGGCTGTGCTGTATCTTTATCATCCCGGAATGTTCGAATTTACCGACAGCCGGCACGGCGACGAGGTGATGCGCCTGGCTGATTACGATTCAAACCGGGTGCGAAAAAACTACCTGGCAATACTCGAAAACGCCGGAATGCCGCCCCGCCGCAGCGTGACCCTGAAATCATTTCCAACCGATCCGGCGCTGTTCAAAAAAGACCTGGCGCCCCATGTGCCGGAAATCATCGAAGCCCACGGCCTGGAGGAATGGAAGGCCTGCCTGCTCACCAATGAACTGCACCGGCATCTCGGGGGCTATTCCCTGGTGGGCGCCAAGATGGGCGTGCGGGCCAGGGAAATTCTGAAGGCGCCGTTTGACACCCTGGAAGTCGTGTCCTTTGCCGGATCGTCTCCGCCTTTGAGCTGTATGAACGACGGCCTCCAGACATCCACTGACGCCAGCCTGGGCAGAGGCACGATCCGGGTGGCAGAAACCCACGAGGAACCCGCCGCCATGTTTGTGCACCACGGCCGGGCGCTGCATTTGACCCTGAAACCAAGGTATGTCAGGCAAATCAAAACAGACATCCAGGCCGCACTGAAGCGCTTCGGCGGGCTGACCCCGGAATATTTCGCCCGGATTCGCGAGCTCTCCATTGCGTACTGGCAGGATTTTGACAGAACCCGGATATTTGAAGAAAAGCTGAAAACAAATTAAGCCGGGCACTGCCCATCGCCTGCCCGCACAAAAAAGGCCCGTATCCGCCATGTGCGGATACGGGCCTGGATTGTTTTGGCTCCCCAGCGCACCATCGAATTGATGGGGCAACCAATTAATATTATAAGTTTTTATGTTTTCTGTTTTTGAGAATACCACCAAAAATACCAGCAGAAAATTTTGCTGGAAGGCGGGCGCTTATTTGCATTTCTCCAGATACTCAAAAAACTCTTTCCGGCTCATCCCCGCTGTTCGCATATTCGACCTGATTATGTCAACATCAACTTCCGCATATTTTGGAATTATCACCGGTCTTAAGCATCCACTTTTCGAATAGCTCAAGTGATCACCTCTGGTCCGCTCATATTTAAATCCGGCTAACCGAAATATACATTCGAGGATCTTCCAATGAAGGGGAGTTATGCGTGGCAATGCCTTGGCTGCTTTTGCTCTGACAACAGGTTGAGGGGGATATCGATATAATCTTTATAATCGCGAATCTTCTGCCTCTTTGCGGGCCGAAATCCGGATTCTCTTAGGAGTTCATCAAGCGTGCCGCGCTCATAGCAGGAAGTTAAGAACAGATACAAGGCGTCGGCCAAATTCTCCCGAGCCTTGCTCTCGGTCTTACCCTGACTGAAAACATCGAGAATGGGGCAACACGCAATAAACCACTTGTCCTTTTTTTTAACCGAAACGGGCAGTTTAACGGTCATTTCTATGTGTGTCATTCTATCACCTATTTATTGGGAGTGTATCCCTTATTGCAATAATAATCGCAATCAAAAGATTCTGTCAAGGAACTTCGATGGGGCGCTTAAGAACATGCCGCGTTTTTATACTCTCATGGCCTTGAAAATACGCCCTCAAGAGACCCCATCCAGAAGTCTGTCAGGGGGAGTACCCGCTTGCTTCAGCTATATTCCATTCAAACGAATCAGCATTGCCCCCATCTACAATAATAATGCTGAAATATCCGGTTGTGAGGGGTTTAATGGTGATTTTTTCCTGAAACCTCCTCTTCCAACGCTGGGTTCCATCCTTTTCAAGCGCCTTGATGATAACAACAAGCTCTTTAACTGTCCAATCGCTGCCATTGTAGATTCTTCCGGAAAAAGACCCTTCATTCAAATTGGCTCTTCCAGCAAGTTTTGCCCGTTCCTCATAAGGAAGGGTTTTGTGGTTTCCCACACCGCCTTCACTCGATTCACTCTCTGCCTCAACCTTCTTGCTTCCATAAATCATCCAAGTCTTGCCGGTTTTTCTGTCGAGCTCATAGGCAGCCCCTTTCTGGGAACCATTGTGTATCTGGAGTTTTGAAAATACATATACCAACCGAGTAGACCTGCAATAGATAATATGGCCACCACCACAATCAATGTCTTATTGTTTACCCTCAAGTTTGGCCTCTCCATCCCCGATTCCAAAAGCCTGGGTTATCTCGCGGCAAATTCGCGATTTTCAGATTAACACAAAAGGAACAAAAAGGCAGGATTTTGATAGAATCGTCTGTCATTTTCTGTTACAGTCCTTCTCGACACGCTTCCAACTCGCCCCCACCCCAACAAAGGAAAAAGCCATGAAAAGACTCGCCTTTTTTTTAACGTGCTTCATCTTCGCCCTTTTCTTTGTTTCTTCCACAGGCAGCGCCGCGAATATGTATATGGGCGCAAGAGCAGGCCTGAGCATGCCCGCAGACTCGGAGGTCACATTTGATGATGGATCAGTTTTGGATTTTGAATATGATTCAGGCCTTGCTTTATCGGGCGTATTCGGCATGCAAATAAATGAGAGCCTGCGATTCGAACCGGAAATCTCGTACCAGGAAAACGACATAGACACTGCCACCATCAAGGTCGGAGGCAGTGGCAGCACAGCTGTTAATGGTGACGCTACAAGCCTTTCCTTTATGGCAAACCTTTATTTTGATTTTACCAACAATAGCTCTGTTACACCTTTTGTAGGAGGCGGTCTGGGCCTTGCAAAAGTGGAGGTGAGCAACCTTACATTTGCCGCCGCGCCGGGCTTCTACCTTGAGGGGGATGATGACACCGTACTTGCTTATCAGTTCAGTACGGGGATAGCCTTTTCGACCAGCGACCTCACCACGATAGATCTCATGTATCGCTATTTCACTATAGAAGACGCGGATTTCGAGATTTCCGAAGCGGAATTTGCAAGTCACAATTTCTTCATCGGATTCAGACAGGCATTTTAACCCCCAATGCCCGCCAAACAAATCAAGGGGCACGTGAGCGCCTTAGCCCATAAGCCCCTTGATCTGAACATTTATTTTCGGTAGGGATTAAGTAAGCCGACGGCATTAGACCTCTTTGAAACCATTCCCGCCGCCAACGAGTTGGTTTAAATGGTGATATACGGCGCCATTTTTGTATTCAGTTCTCAAATGATCATAGCCTACAAGCCCCAAAGTATGATAAATAAAACTTGTCGTTGCCATGGCGGTTCTCCTTTTCCTTTGTGGTTTGCGTTTTCAAAAGGAAAATACCGCTGTGGCAACGATATTTCAATATTCAACATCGCACACCGGTCGGCTGCGGCGGCGCCCCTCCGACGAGCCTCTTTGTGGCGCCCATTCTCGGGCCGCCGCCGGTCCGACCGATGTGCTTGAGGCTTCGATCAACTATCTGGGAATTTCAGTTTATCCCGGCATCTACAGGCAACGATCCCCGGAGTGGGCAAATTTCCACCAAGGCAAACACAGAATACGTGACCCATAACATCAAGAGTATCAGTCAATACTGATCCATTGTAACAATCTAAATTAACAAATATTACTGCCAGATCCCACCGGATGCAACTGGATTTTGCTGGACAACAAAAAATAAAAAACCCCGGAAAGCGCCTTGCTCTCCAGGGTTTTTTTATCGTACCGGACGATGCCGGATTGTGTTTTGGCTCCCCAGCGCGGACTCGAACCACGGACGCGGTGGTTAACAGCCACCTGCTCTGCCGACTGAGCTACTGGGGAACAACAAGGATGATTTTCTAATATCCCATGTTAAAAATGTCAAGCAAAATTGTCAACGTCACTTCGGCCGGGCGATTTTCAGGCCCAGCTCGTCGAGCTGGGTCCGGCTTGCCCCGGCCGGGGCGTCTGTCATCAGGCAGGCGCCCTTCTGGGTCTTGGGAAAGGCGATCACCTCCCGGATGGACTGGCTGCCGCACAGAATCGTCATCAGCCGGTCAAAGCCGAATGCAATGCCGCCGTGCGGGGGCGCGCCCGAATCGAGCGCCGAGATCAGAAAACCGAACTTTTCCTCGTATTCCTCGCGATTCATGCCCAGAGCCTCGAGCACCCGGATCTGCAGGTCCTTTTGGTGGATGCGGATGCTGCCGCCGCCGATTTCCGAGCCGTTTAACACCAGGTCATACGCCCGGGAGCGCACGGACAGGGGATCGGTTTCCAGCTTGTCCATATCCGATTCCGCCGGCGCAGTAAAGGGATGATGCAGGGCCTGGTAGCGCTTTTCGGCCGCATCATACTCCAGCATGGGGAAATCCGTGATCCATACAAAACGATAGACGCTGTCATCGATCATCCCCAGTTTTCTGGCCAGATGAATCCGCAGGTGTCCGAGCGCCTCGTTGACAACCGCGGACTGATCCGCTCCGAAAAAGACCAGGTCCCCGGGCGCCATGTCCAGACGTTCGGCCATGGCCTTTTTCTCCGCCTCGGTGAAAAACTTGGTAATCGGGGACTGCCACTCGTTTTCCTTGACCCGGATCCAGGCCAGGCCCTTGGCGCGGTAGACCGAGACGAACTCGGTGAAATCGTCGATCTCCTTGCGGGTAAAAAAATCCGCACACCCCTTGGCATTAATGGCCTTGACAATGCCTCCCTTTTTGACCGCGCCGGCAAACACGTTAAATCCGGATTCTGCCACGATATCGGAAATATCGCAGAGTTCCAGCCCAAAGCGCGTATCCGGCCGATCCAGGCCGTAGCGCGACAGGGCATCGTGGTAGGTCATCCGGTCAAACGGCGTTTTAACCTCCATTTCCAGCACATTCCGGAAAATCGCCGCGATCAGCCCCTCGGCTACGTACATGACCTCGTCCTCGCCGGCAAACGACATCTCGATATCGATCTGGGTAAACTCCGGCTGCCGGTCGGCCCGCAGATCCTCGTCCCGGAAGCAGCGCACGATCTGGTAATAGCGCTCAAAACCGGAAATCATCAAAAGCTGCTTGAAAAGCTGCGGGGACTGGGGAAGCGCATAAAACGAACCCGGATTCAGGCGGCTGGGCACCAGGTAATCCCGGGCGCCTTCCGGGGTGCTGCGGGTTAAAAACGGGGTTTCAATGTCCAAAAAACCCTGGTCGTTTAAAAACGTCCGTGCTGCCGCGGCCGCCTTGTGGCGCATCATGAGGTTGCGCTGCAAAACGGGCCGGCGAAGATCAATATGCCGGTTTTGAAGCCGGGTATTCTCGTTGACCTCGACCTTGTTTTCAATCATAAACGGCGGTGTCCGGGCCTTGTTTAAAATCTTTAACTCGGAAACCATGACCTCGATCTCGCCGGTGGCGAGTTCCGGGTTGGTCATGCCCTCGGGGCGCCTTTCCACCACGCCCCGCACACCCAGCACATACTCGCTTCGAATCCCGTGGGCCTTTTGGTGAACATCGGGCTCCCGGTCCGGATTAAAAACCACCTGGGTCATCCCTTCCCGGTCCCGCAGGTCCACGAATATCACGCCGCCATGGTCCCGGCGCCGCTGCACCCATCCCATGAGCACCACTTCCGATCCAACATCACCGGCGCCCAGCGCATTGCAGTGATGGGTCCGCCGCATATCTCCCAACGTGTCGGTCAACTGTCATACTCCTTGTTTTCGATCAATTCCTTGCATTCCGCCCGATGCCAATACCTGTCAAGTCTTGTGCTGTTTTTCCAGATGCGCTTTTACGGTTTCCACCAGCGCATCCAGGGGCACCCGCACCTGGTCCCGGGTCTTCATGTTGCGCAGGAGCGCCGCACGGTCGGCGATTTCCTGGTCTCCGATCATCAGGACGTTTTGCGCGCCCATGCGATCGGCCCGGCGCATCAGCGCCTTCAGGCTGCGGCCGGAAAAGTCGGCCTCGGTTCTCACCCCCGCATCTGCCAGGTGCGAGGCCAAACGCGCGGTCATTTCCATGGCGGCCTCGCCCATGGGCAGAAAAAACACTTCCGGACCCGGTTCGACGGGCGGGGATTTCGCCATGACCAGATCCACCAGGCGGTCCAGCCCGACGGCAAAGCCGATGGCAGGCTGACCGGGCCCGCCGAGCATTTCCACAAGGTTGTCATATCTGCCGCCGCCGGCAACAGCGTTCTGCGCACCAAGCTCTGCGGTCTGGATTTCAAAGGCCGTGCGCGTATAATAATCCAGACCGCGCACCAGCCGGGGATCAATTTCATACGGAACCGACATGCCCGCCAGGGCGGACTTTACCGCGTCAAAATGCACCTTGCAGGATTGGCACAGAAAATCAAGCATGGAAGGCGCTTCAGCGACTACCTCCCTGCAGCCGGGAGCTTTGCAGTCCAGCACGCGCAGGGGGTTTTTCTCCAGCCGCCGGATACAGTCCGCGCACAGTTTATCGGACTGCTCCGAAAGCATGCGTGAGAGGCGTTCCTTAAAAGCCGGCCGGCACTGCGGACATCCCAGGGAATTTAAGTGCACCTGCAGCCCGGAAACCGACAGCCTGGCAAAAAAGGTCATGAGCATGAAAATGAGCTGGGCGTCCAGATAAGGGGCTTCCACCCCGAAGACTTCCGCGTTGATCTGCTGGAACTGCCTGTAGCGTCCCTTCTGGGGGCGCTCCTTGCGAAACATGGGGCCGATGGTATAAAATTTGGCCACCGGATCGGCGGCATACAGCTTGTGCTGAATATAGGCCCGGACCACGGAGGCGGTCGCCTCGGGCCGCAGGGTCAAAAGGGTGTCCCGGCTGCCTGCAAACGTATACATTTCTTTTTCAACGATATCGGTATGCTCGCCGATACTGCGCTGGAAAAGGGCGGCCTGCTCGAGCACCGGCGGCCGCATTTCCCTGAATCCGAAATTCTCGAAATGCGTTTTTGCCGTGTTCTCAATATATTGCCACACGGATGTTTCCGGCGGCAGAATGTCTTTAAAACCCCTGACAAGCTGTATCATGATTCGCCGTTGTTTGATAAATTCGACAAAAAGTCACACGCAGGTTCCGGTTTGCAATAACCTGCCATGATTATTATGATAAATTCATATTCGGGCCTGAAAACAGGCTTATTTTGACGGCTTGCGTATAATCTTATATATATATGGAAACTCGGCCGAAATTGTCAATACATATGTTCATCTTGACATTCCGCATGCAGGGTATATAAAAAGTAATTGTAAATATAAAATGTTATAAACGATCTGCAGCATCATCGGCATGTGTCCAACCCGGGACGCCAAAACAAGGAGAAATCCCATGGCCAGTTCAGTGACGGTAAGAACTTTGATGGAGATGAAAAAGCAGGGCAGGAAAATCGCCGCCTTGACCGCGTATGACTTTCCCTTTGCCCAGATGGCTGATGAAGCCGGCATCCACGTTTTGCTGGTAGGCGATTCTCTGGGCATGGTGGTACAGGGGGAGGCCACCACGCTCGGCGTAACAATGGACGAGATGATCTACCATACGCGCATGGTTGCCAGAGGGGCAAAGACTGCCCTCGTCATCGGGGACATGCCGTTTATGTCCTACCAGGTCTCTCTGTCCGAGGCACTGACCAATGCCGGGCGCTTTTTAAAGGAATCCAATGCGGCCGCGGTCAAACTCGAGGGCGGTGCCGCAGTGGCGGATAAAATCCATGCCATGACCGAAGTGGGCATTCCGGTGCTCGCCCATATCGGACTGACTCCGCAATCTGTGCACCAGTTCGGCGGTTTCCGTGTTCAGCGGGATCACGACCGGCTCATGGAAGACGCCAGGCAGGTGGAGTCCGCGGGCGCTTTCGCCGTGGTGCTCGAGGGCATACCCGCGGATATCTCCGAGGACATCACGCAGAACCTGACCATCCCCACCATCGGCATCGGGGCCGGACTGCCCTGCGACGGCCAGATCCTGGTATGCCACGACATGCTGGGCATCAGCAGCGGCCACGTGCCGAAATTCGTCAAACAATACGCCCAACTCAGGGAAAACGCCACTGCAGGCCTGCGCAGCTATCTCGATGAAGTGCAAAATGGTACTTTCCCCGACAAAAGCCGCTCCTACTAAAACAACGGCACCGGCGCAAGCGCAGATACATGACAAAAAGGGACCACAAACCTTCTTTCCCCCCTGATATCGAGATTACGCCGTATTCCGCTGATATCCCCATGACCCGGCTGTTGCTGGGGGTGGACAACCTCCGGTATGACGTGCGCATCAGTCCGCAATTCTGCCGTATCGCAGGCGACTTCATATTCCAGTTGATCCTGAAACACGCCAATATTTCCGGCCCGCTTCAGACCCGTCAGAATCTCAACTGGTACCAGGAAACCGAACACTTTAAGGCGGCCTGCACCGAGGTTATGACCGATGCCATTAACCAGGCCAAATCCGCAGCCCGGGTACAGATCGATTACCTGGCCCAGGTATCGCTGGTCAAGTGGCTCACGGCGGAAATGCAGCGCCAGTACGATGCCGCGATCCAGCAATTTAAAAGCGTCATCCGCAGACACGAGGTCACCTATCGGGTCGAGCACCATCTCCGGCTGCGCGAAGAAGTCTTCAACATCATCCAGAGGCGCAGCCAGATCATCCAGCATGCCGGTGCCGAGCTTTTCGACTACTTCCTGGAGGCCCGCGCAGGCTTAAACGAGCTGCGCACCCTGAATTTCGGGCAGGATTGCCTGCTGGCCGAGGAACTGCTTGCAAACCCCCTGCTTCATGCACCCAGCCGGCCGGATGATTTTTTCATGATGACCAACTACGTACTTTTGGGCTACCGGCTGGAGGATCCCCTTAACTATCACAGCCTGATTTCCATCCTGCGGAACTTTTTCTCGACCGTGGATGAAAACCATGAGCCCGACGGCATCATCAAGAGCGCGGAAAACATCAACCTCCTTTTTAACCTGTTTGAGACCCGCGAACTGCTCGGCCGGGAGAAAAAAAAGAAAAAACCGGATCCCGATCGAATCAATACCCTCAAATCAAAAATCCGCTTTCAAAAACAAATGCTTGCCATGGTTTACCGGGAGTTCCGGCGTGAGCAAATGCTGGAATGCATCGTGGCTGCCTATGAAGTGCCCAGGATCATACAAAATTACTGCCCCCCGCTTTCCCCGCAGGAACTGCTCCAGTACCTTGTGGCACCCAAGTCCAGAAAAAACATTATTCGCAAAATCAAGCGCTTCAGAAAATACACCGGCAAGTCGGTTTCCCTGGCCCGCCTGAAACAGACCCGGCGCCTGGTGCACGTATCCAGGAAACAAAAAAGGGCCCGGATTGTCCGGTTTTTAAAAGACTTTGCCGTATACCACCGCGACCTGAACAATTACTACAATATCAACGAGAAGGCGGACTCCATCAACCTGGTCGAGGACAAGAAAACCGCCCGGCTTTCCCGGGAAAACAACACCTTATATGAATTTCTATTCCCGCGGGAACATGACACCGGCAAGCAGACCATCATCAACCACGCAGTCATCAAGGCGGATGTGCGCGGATCCACGGAAATTATCGATCACATGAAAGCCAAGGGCTTAAATCCCGCCTCCAATTTTGCGCTCAACTTTTTCGACCCGATCAACAACCTGCTGCCGACCTACGGGGCGCAAAAAATCTTCATCGAAGGCGATGCCGCCATCATGGCCATTTTCGAGCATGAAGGCATGCCCGAAAAATGGTACGGCGTGGCCCGGGCCTGCGGACTTTCCATTAACATGCTCATGGTGGTGCAGCGGTATAATCAGCGCAATATCAAAAAGGGACTGCCGCGGCTCGACCTGGGCATCGGCGTGAGCTTTTCAAAAGGCGCACCGACTTTCTTTTACGACAATGACAACCGGATCATGATCTCGCATTCCATCAACGAGGCGGACATTCTTTCCGGATGCAACCATGAGCTGCGAAAACGGTTTCAAATCACCGGCCCGCCGTTTAACGTATACCTCTACCAGCTCGACACCTCCGAAATCCAGGGCAAAACGCTGCTGGAAAAAAATGCGAGCCCGATTCTGCGCTACAATGTCATGGGCATCGAACTGGCGCCCGATGCCCTGGCCAAGCTGGCCCGGGAAATCCATATGAAACGGTTTGAAGGCCCGATCCCCAAATTGGGAGTGGATCACTTCGTCGGGTACACGGGGAAATTTCCCACGCTGTCGGGCAATTATCAGCGCCTGGTGATCCGGGAAGCCCTCATCCCGGAGGTATCCCCAACCGATTTTCATACAATCCGCATGACCGAAAAGAAATATTATGAGGTCTGCACCCATCCGGGAATCTACGAACACGTCAAGCACCTGTAGCCCGGCCGTCCCTGCTTCCGGACCGCAAATCCCGGTTGAAAAAACTGTTCCGAAGTATTATACGTTTCTGCAGGAAATCCGTAAGCATCTTGGCTGATCGGCGGCGCGAAAAAGGAGTTTCCTCGCTCCAGGAGCCTCTGCGAGCCTCAATTTCCGCTCGAAAACCCGCTTTTTCGGCACCGCCGTCAGGGCAACGAAGCGCAATTTCGCAAGAGCGCAAAAAATGATAACTTTCTGATTTTACTTTAACACTTAATCACTTAAAACTTAACACTTCCCGCAAAATGGATCAAAAAGGCACAGTCAGCACGGACAAATACATCAAGGCCCTGATGGATATCAGTCGGGCCATTAACTCGGATCTGTACTTAGAGGAGATCCTCAAACTTATCGTCATGGTCACGGCCAAGGTGACCGGCGTGGAGATCTGCTCCCTGTGGCTGATAGAGGAAAACGAAAACCCGCCGCGCCTCCGGCTCAAGGCCACCCAGACAATTGAGCCGGCCTATGTCAAGGACCGGGTGTTAAACATAAACGAGGGCGTGGTGGGGCACGTGGCCTCTGAAAAACAACCCCTGATCGTCCGGGACGTGCTGACCGAACCCAGGTTCAAGGAAAAGGAAATGGCACGCTCCCTGGGCCTGAAATCCCTTGCCAGCGTGCCGCTTCTGCTTCGCGATGATCGGGTCATCGGCGTGCTCAACTGCTTTACGGCCGAACCCCATGATTTTACTGACACGGAAGTCAACCTGATCACCACGGTGGCCAACCAGGCGGCAGTGGCCATATCCAACTCCGAACTGATCATCAAGACCAAGGTCATCCAGGAAGAGCTCGAAACCCGAAAGCTCGTGGAAAGGGCAAAAGAGGTCCTGATGCAAAGAAGCGGGATGGATGCGGACGAGGCTTACCGCCGCATTCAGAAAAAAAGCATGGATTCGCGAAAATCCATGCGCAGCATTGCCGAGGCGATCCTGCTTTCAGAAGAGCTCTACTGAGCACCGGGAAAAACCACGGGCTGAGATCCGGCTTCGCCCGTTTGGCTATCCGGGACGAAATTGAACCCACAGATTCGCCCCACCCGGAGGATTTCCGCAACGCGACAAAAAGTCTTGACAGATTTGTCATCCCTTATTAGTTAGCTTAAATTATCCTGCACAATGGCGTGTAAGATACACTTATAAATTTTCAAGACAATGGCGTCTCTATACAAGGGTGTAGAGGCGCTTTTTTTTGCCCTTGGGCGGAATTCATATAACTATTTGAAATAATATAATTAATTTTTCATCCGATTCAAAAAGCAGAGGAGAAATTCCATGTCGGAAATGCGATTTTCCAAAAACAATGATGTCCTTGGGACCACAAACCGGGGCAACCCCACGGAATCCAGCCTGTGCACCCTGTGCCGGGCCGACTGCCAGGGCAAGTGCGAAACTTTCATGTCCAGCCTGGTGGGCAGAAAACTGCTTTACCCCAGAAGCTTCGGCATTGTCACGGCCGGTGCCAATAACACCACCCATGTGGGGGCTTCCTACAATTCCCTGCGAATCCAGGGATATGCCTATGGTTCGCACGGGATTCCCTCGGGACTTTCCAACGACCCGGATGACTGCATTTTCCCCAATGTGAGCCTGGAAACCGAGTTCGGCCGGGAAATCAAGACCAAGGCCCGCGTTCCCCTGATGACCGGTGCGCTGGGGTCGACTTTCGTGGCCGCCAAGTACTGGGATTCTTTTGCTATCGGCGCCTCCCTGGTGGGCATTCCCGTGGTCATCGGCGAAAACGTGGTCGGGGTGGACCGGGAATCGGAAATGGCAAACGGCCGGATCACAAAGGCGCCGGAACTCGACCGCCGCATTGAGAGCTATCTGCGCTACAACGACGGCTACGGCGCAATCATCGTGCAGATGAACGTGGAGGACACACGCAACGGAGTGGCTGGATACATTGCGGAAAAATACGGCAATAAGTGCATCCTGGAGCTCAAGTGGGGACAGGGCGCCAAGGACATCGGCGGAGAAATCCAGGTCACCAGCCTGGATTACGCACAGTTTCTGAAAAACCGCGGCTACGTGGTGGACCCGGACCCGGAAAAGCCGTCTGTCCAGGAGGCCTTCAAACACAGCTCCATTTCTTCCTTTGCCCGACACAGCCGCCTGGGCGCCACCAACCTGGGCCGGGTGGACCAGGTCAGAGAAGAATTCATGAAAAGCGTGGACTACCTGCGGAGCCTGGGTTTCAAGCGGATTTCACTAAAGACCGGCTCTTACGGCATGGAGGAACTGGCCATGGCCATCAAGTTCGCCACCGACGCCAAGCTCGACCTGCTTACCATTGACGGTTCCGGCGGCGGCACGGGCATGAGCCCCTGGAACATGATGCAGAGCTGGGGGGTGCCCTCCCTGCAGCTGCATTCAAAAGCCCGCGAATATGCCAGCCTCCTGGCCGCCAGGGGCGAGGAAGTCGTGGACCTGTCCTTTGCCGGCGGCCTCGCGCTGGAAGATCATATCTTCAAGGCCGTTGCCCTGGGATCGCCCTACACCAAGCTGGTCTGCATGGGACGGGCCATCATGATCCCCGGATTTCTGGGTGCCAACATCGAGGGTGCCATCAACCCGGACCGCAGGGAAAGCGTTGCCGGCAACTGGGACAAGCTGCCCAGGACGGTCAGCTCGCTGGGGAGCACGCCCGAGGAAATCTTTGCCAACTACTATGACGTGGAAGCCAAGGTGGGCAAGGATGAAATGAAGAACATCCCCTACGGTGCCATTGCCTTCTGGACCCTTTCAGACAAGCTGGCCTGCGGGATGCAGCAGCTCATGGCCGGGGCCCGCAAATTCTCCCTGCCTGAAATCGAGCGCTCGGACCTGTTTTCCGGCAACCGCGAGACCGCGGAAATCAGCGGCATTCCGCACGTGTGCGACGCAAATGATGAAAGCGCAAAAAAGATCTTAAACAGCTGACCCCCCGCCGGCCGCGCACAGCAGGATATAACAAAAAGCCCGCAGACGGGGGATTTCCCCCGCCTGCGGGCTTTTCCCGCTTTGCCCCTTGCGCCCCCCGATTGCATTCCGACAATATTTATCGTATGATCAAGCGACAGGGAAAACAGGTAAACACCCGGTCAGGCGTTGTACGAAACGGGTACTTATAAAATCTCATGCTTGCAGAGGAAATGGATGAACACCGGAGAAACCGTATTCGGACAAACCTATAGATACTATCTCACCCGGATCCGGGAGCTTTCCCTGCCGTCCCTGGCAGACACCATTGGTGCGGAAGCGGCGGGCGACAAACTGAACATCCCGTTTTTCGGGGGAAAATACACGGTTTCCGGCGAGGCAATCACCGATCCCGCCGGTGCCAGGCCGCCCTATGACATCTGTGTGATCCTGAGCAAATATATTCTGATGTGCCCGGACGCACTGCCCGGACAAGGCGACTGGGTCAATTTCAGGGACCTGAAAGAAGCCGGCCCGTTGACAAAATTTTTTGCAAATGATGTGGAGCACGCCATTACAGCATATTTTTCCGGAAGATCGGCGGATTTGAAAAATGCCGCGCATCTGTCGGGCGGCTACCAGCCGGAGCTTGACATTGATTACGATATTGCCGTGCAGTTTGACGCACTGCCGAGAATCCCGATGCTCCTGCTCTACAATGATGCGGATGAGGAATTCCCGGCATCATGTTCCGTATTGTTCAGATCCAGCGTGGAAACATTTCTGGATGCGGAATGTATTGCAATGACGGGAGTGCGATTGTTCTATCATTTAAAAAATGCAGATGCCCGGCAGGAATAAAAGGCAGAGAAAATTATGCCCGCAAACACGCAAAACATTTCCGCCGTGCTTTCCATTGCAGGCTCCGATCCCTCCGGCGGAGCCGGCATACAGGCGGACCTGAAAACCTTCATGGCAGCAGGCGTCTATGGGGCGGCTGTGATCACGGCCCTGACCGCTCAGAACACCCGGGGCGTGGACGGGGCCATGGCGATTTCCGCGCAGTTCGTGGAACAGCAGATCAAAAGCGTATTGTCAGATATCCGCGTAGACGCGGTCAAACTCGGAATGCTGCCCAACAAGGAAGTATGTGAAAAAATCGCCGGCCACCTCGCCGGTTATACCACCGTATGCGACCCTGTGATGGTTTCCACCAGCGGCCACCGGCTGATCGATGACGCGGCAATTGAAGCTCTGATCACGCAGATCCTGCCGGTCTCGGACTATATCACCCCGAATCGGGCGGAACTCGAAATCCTGTACGGATCCGCGCCGCCGGACCCGGAAACCGCCGGCCGGGAACTTCTTGAACGCTTTGCAAACATTAGAGGGGTGGTGATCAAGGGCGGTCACGGGCCGCAAGACGCGGATCAAATCACCGACACGTTCGTATACCGGCACAATAGCGGCGTGGCGGCAAAAGCGAACTCGCATCCGTATGTCCACACGCGCAATACCCACGGCACCGGATGCACGTTTTCCTCCGCGCTGGCCGCATACCTGGCCCACAACCAGGATCCGGCACAGGCGTTTTCCAGCGCGGTCAGCCTGACAGCCGAGCTCATCGGGCTTTCGGCTGATCATGACATCGGCGGCGGGCACGGCCCGCTGCTTCACCACCAAGTCCCGGATTCATACCGGTAAAAGACTACTGCCCGGATATTACCGCTCCGCCCTTTTTCATGCGCTCCACGGCCTTCTCCCCGCCTTCCGCGGTCACCGGCCGGGTGGCGGAAAGCAGGAGCACGGTTTCAAAGCCTTCATCCAGGGCATCCAGCACGCTTGCCTGCACGCAAACATCCAGGGCCAGGCCGCCCACGAAAACCCGCCGAATCTGTCTGCGCCGGAATTCTTCAGCCAGGCCGGTCTGATCAAAAGCCGAGTTCTGATCCTGGTCAAACCGGACCCCCTTGGTAACCACCACGGTATCTGCTTGCAGGTTCAGATCCGGGTGAAACGCCGCACCGGGCGTGTCCTGGATGCAGTGCGGCGGCCAGCTGCCGCCCTGATCCCGAAAGCTGACATGGCCCACGGGGTGCCAGTCCCTGGAGGCGTAAACCGGCAATCCTTTTTCCGAAGCCTGCGCAATCCAGCGGTTTAACACCGGCACCACCGTGTCGCCCTTTTCAATGGCAAGGGCGCCGCCCGGGCAGAAATCATTCTGTACATCCACGATCAAAAGCGCATCACCGGTTCTCAGTGTCTCTTCATTTCCTGGCATGGTTTCCGATCTCCTTTATGTGTCGGTTGCGGATTTTCGGCTGCCTGGTATATTTGTAACCATTTTCCGGTATTTTTCAACACGCCGATAACCTGATACATCGCCGACCCGGATACGATTTCCTTGAATCCCCAGGCCTTCGGTGATAAAAGATGCGTTTTACGAAAACATCGCCCGACTTTTGACGCAATTTCAGGAAAATGCCCATGAATATATTTGACAGCCACTGCCACTTAAACGACAAGGCGTATCACAAGGATCTGGAACGGGTTGTTGAAAATGCCGGAAACGCGGACGTAAATGCCATGATGATCGTCGGGATAACGGAAAAAACCTCCCGGCGGGCCGTAGAAATCGCGGAAGCACACGAAGGGTGCTATGCATCCGTGGGCATCCATCCCCATGACGCAAAGCAGGGCTCAGATCAAGCCGTATCCGCGCTTAAAGAACTGGCCGCCAGTCCCAAAGTCCGGGCCTGGGGAGAAACCGGCCTGGATTTCAATCGGATGCACTCGCCTGCAGACGTGCAGGAAAAATGGTTTGTCCGCCAGATCGCAGCCGCCGGCGATCTGGATCTGCCTCTGATATTCCACGAGCGCGACAGCGAGGGCCGGTTCCTGGAACTGCTGCGGGCGCATGCCCCGAAAAACTGCCGGGGCGTTGTTCACTGCTTTTCCGGCACCCCCGGCGAAATGCAGCAATACCTGGAAATGGGATTGTACATCGGCATTACAGGCATCCTGACGATCTCCAAAAGAGGGCAGCAGTTGCGGGACATGGCAGCCCGCATTCCCGAAGACCGGCTGCTGGTTGAAACAGACGCGCCGTATTTGACCCCTGCACCGGAGAAAAACACAACCCGGCGAAATGAGCCGGCCTTTGTCAGAAGCGTACTGTTTAAGCTGGCCGAAATCCGTCAAACCGACCCGGCGCGTTTGGCCCGGGTGACATGGGAAAACACCTGCAGGCTTTTTGGAATTGACGCGCCGCAGGCCGCGGAAAAGCATCAATAAAAGGAAGACAGAAAAATGAAACTGGGAATAATCGGACTTTCCGGTTCAGGGAAAACCACCGTGTTCGAGGCGCTGACACATGAATTTGCCGGCCCGGGCGCCAAGGCGGAAACGCGCATTGGCACCATCCACGTGCCGGATTCCCGCATTGACGTTTTAAGCCGGATGTACCAGCCGGAAAAGACCACATACGCCCAGGTGGAATACCTCCTGCCGGGCAAGGCGGAGCAAAAAAAACCCGGCAGTGCGGATGACGCCCTGATGCGGGCGGTGCGCGACACGGATGCGCTGATTCACGTGGTGCGCAATTTCGCCTCTTACGGCACCGAACCCGCAGATCCGGAAAACGACTTTCTGCTCCTGGACCAGGAACTCATACAGATGGATGCCAACATGGTGGAAAAACGCCTGGAGCGAATGGAAACAGAATCCAAAAAAGGCCGGGAAATCGACCCGAAGGAACACGATCAGCTCCTTGAATGCCGGGAGGCCCTGCAGCAGGAAACCCCTCTGCGCCGGTTTCCCGAACTGGCAGAATCCCGCCTGCTGCGCGGCTACGGGTTGATGTCGGCCAAGCCGGTAATGGTGCTGTTTAACAACGCGGACGAGGACGAATCCCTGCCCGGGCTGTCTGAAACCGCGGCACAGGAAACCTGCATGGTCATCCGCGGCAAGCTGGAGCATGAACTCGCCCAGATGACAGAAGAAGAGGCTGCCGAACTGCTGGCGGAATTCAACATCTCCGCCTCTGCCACCGACCGGGTGATTCGGGCATCATATGACATCCTGGGACTGATTTCCTTTTTCACCGTGGGCGAAGACGAGGTCCGGGCCTGGACCATCAAACGCGGCACGGATGCGGTCGCGGCTGCAGGCCGGATCCATTCCGACATCCAGAAAGGATTCATCCGGGCCGAGGTCATCTCCTACCCGGATTATATTGCCGCCGGCACCATGGCCGCGGCAAAGAAAAACGCCACTCTGCGCCTGGAAGGCAAGACCTACGAAGTCCAGGACGGCGATATCATCAACTTCCGGTTTAATGTGTAGCCCCCCTGACCGTCGAAATCAGGACCGGATCGATTTCCACAGCGAGTTGAATTCTGATGACGTCAAATCCCATGTTGATGGAACACGTAACCTCCACCGGGCATGGCCGGGCCGGACCGAATAAACCCCCCGGGAAATCTCCTTTCCCGGGGGTTTCGGCATTCGGCCGGAATCTACTTTTCATATATACCGACAATGCGGTTCATTCCGATAAGGTGAGGTTCAATGCGTTCCAGCAGCTGCCACTGGGTAAGGCCCGGCTCCAGGTTCAATTCCCGGTTCAGGGCCAGCAGCCACCAGAAATAATGGTGCACGCCATGGCCGGGCGGCGGATTGGGCCCCTTGTAGCCCTCCTGGTTGAAGTCGTTGACCCCCTTAGTGTAGTCCGGGCACCCTTCCGGCAGGCTGCTCACCGAGGCCGGGATGTTGTATAGCACCCAGTGGACAAATCCGTAGGTGCCCGGCAGCACCAGGGGTGCATCCGGGTCATGACAGATCACGGCAAAGGAACGTGTTCCTTCCGGGACATTGGTCCACTCCAGGGCGGGGGATACATCCTGGCCGTCGCCTGTGTGTTTCTGCGGAATTCTGCCCCGGGTTTCAAAGGCAGGGCTCTTGAGCTGCATTTCCGACAGTGCAAATCCCATTTTTTCTCCCTCCTTTCAATTGGTTTCGGATTAAGCCGGTTTGCATTTAATGTAACAATTCATTCCGATATTATCCAGGGGGAATCCCGGACCGGGCAGGGGAAAAGTCATGAAGGTTGCCGCTATAGCAGGTCGCTGGCCAGTTCGGCCAGCTCCGAGCGCTCCCCTTTTTCCAGGGAGACATGGGCATAGCGCTGCTGGCCCTGCATTTTCTCGATCAGGTAGCTCAGGCCGTTGGAAAGCGTATCCAGATAGGGATGATCAATCTGAAAAATATCCCCGGTAAAGACCATCTTGGTGCCTTCGCCCGAGCGGGTGATAATGGTCTTGATCTCATGCGGGGTCAGGTTTTGGGCTTCGTCCACGATAAAAAAGATTTTCACCAGGCTTCTGCCGCGGATATATGAAAGCGGGGCAATCACGAGTTTATTGGCATCCAGCATCTGACTGATGTGCTGATGAGAAGGCTCGTTTTCCGAAAACTGGTTCTGTATGACAGACAGGTTGTCATACAGGGGCTGCATGTAGGGATCCAGCTTGGCCGGGATATCACCCGGCAGGTACCCCATGTCCCGGTTGCTAAGCGGTACCACGGGCCGGGCCATAAAAATCTGACGGTAACCCCGCTTGGCTTCCAGGGCGGAGGCCAGGGCCAGAAGCGTTTTGCCGGTCCCGGCCTTGCCGGTGATGCTCACCAGGTGAATATCCGGATCCAGCAGCGCATTTAGCGCAAATGTCTGCTCCGCGTTTCGCGGGATGATGTTGTAGGCCGCCTTTCGATCCACCCGGCGCAGCATCCGCATGGCCGGATCAAACCGGACCAGCCCCGATTTTCTGCCGTTTCGCAAAATCAGGTACTCGTTGGATATCAGGGGCGGGTCAATATCCATCTCAGAGACCGGAATCTCATGGGGCTTGTGATACAGATTGTCGATGAGTTCCGGTGCAATGCCTTGGGCCACCCGTTTTCCGGAATACAGGGCATTGATATCCCGGACATGATCACTGGTATAGTCCCGGGACATCAGTCCCAGGGCCTTGGCCTTCATCCGGAGGTTGACGTCTTTTGTCACCAGGATCACCTCCCGGCCCGGATTCTCCTTGGCCAGGTGATAGGCGGTATTTAAAATCCGGTGATCGTGCTTGTGACTGGCAAAATTGAGCTCCAGGTCCGGGTGAAAGTCCTGCTCCAGCTTCACCGAGATTCTGCCGGTGTTTTCGCCAATTTTCACTCCGCCGTTAAACAGCTTGTCTCCGCTGAGCGAATCCAGGGTGCGCAGAAATTCCCGGGCATGAAAATTCAGGGCCTCATTGCCTTTTTTAAACGCATCCAGCTCTTCGAGCACGGAGATCGGGATCACGACTTCGTGTCCTTCAAAATGATGGATGCTCGAACTGTCATGGAGAATGACGTTGGTGTCCAGGACGTAGCGTTTCTCTTGATCGGCCATGGGCAGGAACCTTTCTCTGGAACAGATTCTCAGGGCGAATTTATACTAACGATTTGTCAATAATGTTGCAATGACTTTAACAACAACGCCCGGAAATCCCTGCCAAAAGCCCCCGCACACGCCGTGGGCAAATCGCCACACCGCTGCCGGCACAACTACGAAAAACCGCAGTCCATGCCCCTGCAAGCACAAGTTAAATCGGATTTTCCTTTATTGGGAGGCGAGAATTTCCTCTTTTAAAAGGCAGCAGGCGATTTTGCGCACGGGCTTGCCGCCGGAATCATAGTCGATGTTGCCGGCCTGGACCAGCTTGTTTATCACGCAGCCCTCCGGGATATCCAGGCTGAACAGGTCGGTTTCGTTGATTTTTTGGGTGCGGCAAATGCGGTTGTTTTCAATGCGCATGCTGTGCAGCGGGTAATCCTCGCAAAGCGGGCACTGGTACACGCGGCCGTTGGGAAAGAGGAAATAGTTCTCCGCCACGTTGCCCGCGCACTCGAAGGTCTCTTCAGGCGCGAGAAAAACCCGCGGATAGGTCACGGTGATCCCGCTTTTCGCCACTGCCTCGGCAACCAGCGGGACATGGGTCTCCCATTCCTGCCGGGTGAGCTGCAGGGGTTCTTTGCCGGATTCCGCGGACCGCCCCCGGATGCCGATCACCTGGATAAAAAACCGGCTGACCCCCAGGTCCTCCAGGATCGGTTTCATATCCGCCAATTCATGCAGGTTCTGCCGGCTGACCGTATAGATCACGCTGGCGGAAAACCCCTTTTCCACGGCCTGCCGGATGCCACGGATGCAGGCGTCATAACACCCGCAT
>CAZTHW010000002.1:0-30485 GCA_964613595.1 uncultured Desulfobacteraceae bacterium
CATATACCTCGACCTCAATACCGGTTTGCTCCGTAAATGTCTCGAAAAATACAGGGCCGAAAGCGGCATGCATCTGCGCCGAACAACTGAAGTACAGCGGATCGGATCCGTTCGCGGCGGATGCGGGGGCTGCAAATATGATCAGACCCATAACGGCAGTCAAAATGGCTGCAAACATCCGGGCTCTGGTGAAGATATTTTTTCGCATGGCTCTATTCCTTTCATGAGAGATGGGTTCGGCCGAATATGGCTGTTGGCGGAGTCCCGTTTTGATGATGGAATATGCAATGAATATGCCAGTAACAAAGGAGAGCCATGCGGCTGGTGCTGCGCCTATTTTCTGCCGAATATCATCGGGCCGGCCAAAACGCACGAAATCATGCCAAGCGACCGCGACATCAGCGCGGCAGAGGCAATGGCTCTGGGGGTTGTCCATGAAGTGGTGCCGGTTGGCGATCTTGAGGAAAAGTCTTCTGCCCCGCCCGGGGACGGATATTTTTACATGATGTAAAGATTTACTGCACTTTTCGCGTCGGCCCGGCCTGCCCGCGGCGGTGGGGGACCGGAAGTGCGGCGCGCGGCGTGCCGGGGCCCGCATCAGCACTCGGCAAAAAGGCATAGTTCTTGCTCACTGCTTTGCTGCCGGCGAGAAGGTGCCGGCCCCCAAAAACAGATCAGGCAAAAAACAGATCAGGATGGAAGGGTGAATTGCCGCATAACGACAACAACCCGACAGTACCGCCCATCCGGCAAGTAAGGCAGGCCGAGGAGCAGACCGGCAGCGCTTATTACGGCCTGCTGCGGCGGAACATGATTTTCACCATGATCACGGTGTCTTTTGCCCCGATGATCCTGGTGATCGGGATTCTTCTGTTTCAGTTCAACCATTCCTACCGCGAGAAGACATACGCGCACATCGAAGAACTGGTGCAGAAGCACAAGCAGAACATTAACACGTTTTTAAACGAGAAACTGGCCAATATCCGTTTTCTGGCAGAAAGCACGGGAATTGAAAACCTGACTGACAGAGCCGTGCTGCGGGCAAAACTGGATCTGCTCCAGGCAGAATACGGGGATGTATTCGTGGACCTGGGCGTTGTGGATGAAACCGGAAAGCAGCTTGCCTATGCCGGTCCCTACGAGCTGCAGAATGTGCAGTATTTCGCGGCAGATTGGTTCAAGCGCGCCATGGAGCGGAAGTATTTTATCAGTGATGTGTTTATGGGGCTGCGGGGCAGCCCGCATTTTATCATCACCGTGCGGCGGCAGTACGAACCATCGGTTTTTATCCTCCGGGCCACCATTGATTTCCGCGCATTTAACACCCTGGTGGAAAATCTCCGCGTGGGGGAAACCGGGTATGCTTTTATCGTTAATAAAAAAGGACAGTTCCAGACCCGGCCGGCGTTTGAAAAGGCCCGCCGGCAGCAGTCATACGATTATTTTATCCAGCGGATGAAAAATTCGCAGCAGGCTGTTGAGATCATCAAGCGGGCGGACGACTCCGGGAAGGAAAACCTGTACGCACTGGCCGAGTTAAAAAGCGGGGACTGGCTGCTCATATTCAAACAGGAAACCGCGGATGCGTTTGAAGATGTATACCGGGTATTTCAGATATCGGGCTTGATTTTTCTGCTCGGCGGCGCCGGTATCGTAGTAATGGCGTTTCTGCTGACAAAACGGATGGTAAGGCGGATCATGAAAGCGGACATGGAGAAGGAAAAGCTCAATCAACAGATGATCGAGGCCGGCAAACTGGCCTCGGTCGGGGAACTGGCAGCCGGAATCGCCCATGAAATCAACAATCCGGTAGCCATTATGGTGGAGGAGTCCGGCTGGATCGAGGATCTGCTCGAAGAAGAAGAATTCGCGGAAAGCGAAAATCTTTCGGAATTCCGGCGCGCCCTGAAGCAAATCGCAACCCAGGGCCGCCGGTGCAAGGAAATCACCCACAAGCTGCTCAGTTTTGCCAGAAAGACCGACAACACCGTAAAAGATGTTCAGATCAATGATCTGATCACGGAAATCGTGGATCTTTCCTCCCAGATGGCCAGGTACAACAAGGTCAGCATTACTACCGACCTGCAGCCGGGGCTGCCTTACGTGACGCTTTCGCCCGCTGAAATGCAGCAGGTCATGCTCAACCTGATCAATAACGCCATGGATGCCATGGAAAATCGCGGCGGCAGCATTCATATAGCCACCAAGCTGAGCCGCCTGGAAAAAAACAACATAGTGATCACCGTGGAAGATGACGGGCCGGGAATCCCGGAATCGAACCTGACGCGTATATTTGATCCTTTTTTTACGACCAAGCCGGTGGGCAAGGGAACGGGGCTGGGACTGTCGATCTGTTACGGCATCGTGCAGAAAATGGGCGGCAAGATCGACGTTCACAGCACTCTGGGAGAGGGCACCCGGTTCCGGATATGGGTGCCCTTTCAGAAAACCGATGATACGGGAGAAACAAACATATCAGCCAACAAGGAGAGTCTGTCATGAGCAAACCATTTGTGATGCTTGTCGATGATGAGGCCGATTTCATCGATACCATGTCCAAGCGCCTGGAAAAGCGGGACGTGAAGGTGTTAACCGCTTACAGCGGCAAGGAGGCACTGGACAAGGTGTCCAAAAACCGGAACCTGGAAGTCATGATCCTGGATGTAAAGATGCCGGAAATGGACGGCCTGGAGGTCCTGCAGGAAATGAAGCAGAGTTATCCGTTAATCGAGGTGATCATGCTAACCGGGCATGCCACAATTGAATCGGCCATCGAGGGCATGAAGGCCGGCGCTTTCGATTATTTGATGAAGCCGTGTGAAATCGACCAGTTGATGGAAAAGGTCCGGGAAGCGGCCGAAAAGAAGCGCTCCCAGGAAGAAAAAATTCAAAAGGCGCGCATGGAAAAAGTGATGTCCACCCGCGGGGTGTGATCAAATACAGGTGCAAAGATCATGTCGGATTCACAAAAAAATGATGCCGATCGGATTCGTCTTCTGCTCGTGGATGACGAGGAGGGTTACGTCAATGTCCTGGCCAACCGGCTGGGCCGGCGGGGCATGGACGTTACAAAGGCGCTGAGCGGTTCGGCCGCACTTCAGGCCGTGCGCAACCGGGTCTTTGACGTGGCGGTGCTGGATTTGAAGATGGAGGGCATGGACGGCATCGAGGTGCTTCGGATTTTCAAACAGATGGACTGCGCCATGGAAGTGATCATGCTTACCGGTCACGGTTCCCAGGCGGCAGCCCGGGAAGGCTTGGCCTGCGGGGCTTTTGATTATCTGACCAAGCCCTGCGAGCTCGAAGAACTGCTTGAAAAGATCCGGCAGGCTAATGAATTCAGAAAAGAAAAGAAAAAAAGGGAACGGAATCTGAACGTTTAGATGCGATTTCAGACCGGCGGGATGCCGAATACTGTTGGCGGTGATCCTATGTTAACCGGAAAACGTGGACAAGGAGCGGAACATGTTTTTTAAATCCAATATTTTTAAACTGGGCATCGCCATATTGCTCGGGGTGATCGTACTGGTGCTGCCCAGGCCGGAGGGTACAAAGTTCAAGATCACCGGCGATCCTGGCAAGCAGGTGTTTGAAAAAGTGGGAACGTATTTTTCCGAGGCATCGGATGTGAGGACAAAGCAGGGCGCTTATGCCCTGAAACTCGAGGCCGGTACCGAACTCCCCAATCCGGGAATTTATCTGAAACAGCAGATCCGGGAAGCGGGACTTGAAGGGGCCTCAGTGGATTACGTGGACGGGCTTTCCCCAACGGCCAAGCGCTTTTTGGCCTTGCTGGCTTTTCTGGTTTTTCTTTTTGTTGTCGAACCAATTCCCCTTGAGATTACCGCGATTCTGATCGGGGTTGGACTCGTGGTCACAGGGGTCAGCGGTGTTGAAGGCGCATGGGCACCCTACATGCATCCGGTGGTGCTTTTTATCATGTGCTGCCTGATATTTGCCATTGCCCTGGACAAATCCGGGATCACCAAGCGCATGGGATATTTTATCATTCGTAAGGCTGGCACCAGTGTTACCCGGTTTACCTTTATCATTGCAATGGGCCTGGGCTGGGCCTCCGGGTTTATGCACGATGCCGCTGCCTGCGCGGTGGGGCTTGTGACCATGCTGCCCATGATGCGGGCCGCCGGCATTGACCCCCATACAAGAACCGCCAAATTCATGATGCTCTCCCTGCCTTTTGCCTGTTCGGCCGGCGGAATGGGCACCCTTGTGGGCGGGGGCAGAAACATGGTGGCAGCCGCTTTTCTCAAGGAATTTACCGGCATCGAGATCACCTTCTTTGACTGGATCATGTATGCCATGCCAGCGGCTTTGATCACGGTCCCGGTGGCCGTGCTCATGGTCTATCTGGTGTACCGGCCGGATCCAAGCATTAAACTGCCGGAACTCGATGAGGAACTGGGGCCCTGGACCCGGACGGAAATCATCACCCTGATCATCGTGGGGTTGACGTTTCTGACCTGGTTGACCAAGGGTATTCACGGGATTCACTATTCAATTACCGGTATGGTGGGCGTGGCTGTACTGACTGTGACCGGGTGCCTCAAATGGGAGGATATCAATGACAACCTGGAATGGGGGACAGCCCTGTTTATTTTCGGCGGCGGCATTTCCCTGGGCCTGGCCATGGGGTATTCGGGTGCCGGCGAGTATTTTGCCAACCTGTTCTTCCCGGTGGTCCAGGGTACCGGATGGCTTGGCCTGTTTATCGGGGTGGCCATATTCGGCGCCATCGTGACCAATGCCATGGCCAATGTGGCCGCGGCCGCACTGATCCTGCCGATCGTGATCCCAATGGCGCAAATGGAAGGCGTGGATCCCAGGGTGCTGGCTCTGTGCCTGGGCATGGCCTGCTCTTTTGCCATGCTGCTGGTGATCGGGTGTCCGCCCAATGCCATTTCATACAGCTACCGGTACTTTAAATCCGTTGATCTGACCAAGGCCGGCCTCGTGGTAATGCCGGTACTGCTGACCATCATTACCGTTGTGGCCATGATCTGGTGGAATATCCTGGGGATGGTGTGATATATTTAGATTATGGAGAACTCGGCACAAAATAAGGACGCCAAACCAGCTGTCCGGGTCCTGCTCGTGGATGATGAGGCCGATTTTCGGAGTACGGCCGCCAAGCGCCTGGGCCGGCGGGCAATGGAGGTGGCCCAGGCGGAATCGGGCGAGCAGTGCCTGCAAATGCTGGAGCAGGATCCGGACCGGGTGGTGGTGCTGGACGTGAAAATGCCCGGCATGGGCGGGATTGAAACCCTGTCGCACATCAAGCAGCGGTTTTCCGGAACAGAAGTCATTCTGCTGACCGGGCATGCTTCGGCAGAAGACGGCGTGGCCGGGATCAAGAAGGGGGCGTTTGATTATCTGACCAAGCCGATCGAATTCGATCATCTCCTGGAAAAGATCCGTCAGGCGCAAGATAAGCGCCGCCGCGAGGAGGAAAAAAAGCGGGAGCAGGAATTCCGGGCAAAAATGGAGCAGCAGATGATTGCCACCGAACGCCTGGCCGCCCTGGGAACCCTTTCCACGGGCGTGGCTCACGAGATCAACAATCCGCTGGCCATGATGCGCGAGTCCGCCGGTTACATGCGGGCGGTGCTAAATAAGGCGGATATGGCAGCCGCGCCCCGCAAAAATGATCTGGAACGGGGCCTGGGAATGATCGAAAAAGGCATTGAACGGGTGCGGCGCATTACTCACCTGCTGCTGGGGTTTGTTCGTAAGCAGGACCAGGCATTT
Organism: uncultured Desulfobacteraceae bacterium; assembly: GCA_964613595.1. GTDB lineage: Bacteria > Desulfobacterota > Desulfobacteria > Desulfobacterales > Desulfosalsimonadaceae > Desulfosalsimonas. Next base: position 5,767 of record CAZTHW010000002.1, read on the forward strand.
TCCGAGACCCGGCTCAGGGACCTGATCGAGGAAAGCCTGGAGCTGGTGGCAAGGGAGGCCAAAGATAAAGATATCCAATTTGCCCGGCAGATGGAAGGCACGGAGGGCATTATCTGGAGTGACCCCTACCAGATCCGCCAGGTGCTGGTCAACCTGCTGACCAACGCCGTGCATGCCATTGCCGGCGAGGGAACCATCACCATCGGCCTGCGGGATGAAAACGCGCATGTGGTATTATCTGTGGCGGACACGGGAGAAGGCATCCCCAGGGAAAACATGAGTAAGATATTCGAGCCGTTTTTCTCCACCAAGCCGACCGACAAGGGCACGGGACTGGGCCTTTACGTGACCCGGGGCATCGTGAACCGGCTGGGGGGCGAGATTTCCCTGGACAGCAGGGTGGGGCGGGGAACCACGTTTTGGGTGGTTTTGCCCAAATGCTGCCGGGCGGATGCCGAATGCGATGAGAATGGGGATATATGCAATGATATCCTGAAAAAAATAAAGGAGATGAAAAGCGATGATCAAAATACCGGCGAAAGTGTTGATCGTTGATGATGAAAAAGATTTTGTCGAAATGTTTTCCCTGCGGCTGCAGGAAGCCGGTCAAAAGGTTTTTGCCGCATACAACGGGAAAGAAGGCCTGGAAATGCTGGAAGCCCACCCGGATGTCGACGTGGTTGTGCTGGACATCAAAATGCCGGGCATGGATGGCATTGAAACCCTGCAGGAAATCAAAAAGAAGCATCCCATCGTGGAAGTGATCCTGCTCACCGGGCACGGCACGATCGAAACCGCTGTGCACGGGATGAAGCTGGGCGCCTATGATTATGTTTTGAAACCTGCGGATATAGAGGATTTCAAAAACAAGCTGGAAGCAGCCCGCAAGCGCAAGGAAGAGCAGGAAGAGCGCATCCGCAAAGCGGAACAGAAAGCCATGATCCGTAAATCCGGAGAAGTGTACTGATTGTTTGCCCCGCGGGGCTTATTGCGTTCATTTGTTTCATGTAAAGCCAGGAGAAAAAGAGATGGAAAGAAAAATCAACCTGTTATTTGTGGATGACGAAGAACAGTTCCTCAAGTCGCTGAGCAAGCAGCTCGAAGCCCGGGATTTTAACGTGATTACCGCCAACCGGGGGGAGAAAGCCCTTGAGATCGCACGCAGCGTGCCCGTGGACGTGGCCCTGGTGGACCTGAAGATGCCGGGGATCAACGGGGAAGAGACGCTCAAGGCGCTCAAGGAGGAACACAAGTGGATGGAAATTGTCATTCTCACCGGGCACGGCAGCATCGATTCGGCCAAGGAAACCATCCGCAGCGGGGCATACGAGTACCTGCAGAAGCCGTGCAAAATCGACGACCTGCTGGAGGTGCTGCAGAATGCCTATAAGAAGAAGGTCATGAACAAAAACCGCATCGAGGAAAACCGGATGAACGAGATGCTCAAACTGGCCCAGTCGGATTCGCCCCGCAAGATTCTGCGCCGGCTCAAGGATATCGACAAGGGCGAAAGCTGATACAAGCGTTTCTCAGTCCGCATCCGGCATGCGTACGGCAAAGCACAGCCCGTCATGGGTGGCCGAGTGCATGGGCAGGTAGGAAAACAGCTGCACGCTCTGCCAGGCGGGATGATTGAAAATCGCTTGGTTAAATCCGTTTGCATCCCGGAAGCCGGTGTTGTCGGCAATAAGCAGGCCGCCCGGGCGTACTGTTCCGGTCAATCCGGCCAGGGCGGGTTCGTAATCCTTTTTTTCGATATCCAGGAATACCAGGTCAAACGGGCCGCCGAGTTCCTGCAGGTTGTTTACGGCGTCTGCCTCCATCACCGAAACCGTGTCCGCAAGCCCGGCTTCGGCCAGGTTTTTCCGGGCCCGCCCGGCCATTTGCGCATCATTTTCCAGGCTCACCACGCGCCCGCCGGCCGGTGCGCAGGCCCGGCCCAGGTAAACGGCCGAATAGCCGGTGGCCGTGCCCAGTTCCAGGATGTTTATCGCTGCCGTGGCACGGGCCAGCACGAACAGCAACTGTCCCACCACAGGCCCGACGATCGGGATCCGCTCCTTTTCCGCCTCTTGTTCAAGCCTTTTGAGCAGGGTGTCGCGCTCCGGGATCAGTTCCGAGAAGTAAGTTTCCGGATGTTTTACGATGTCCGTCAATATGGGGCCTCCTTGGTTCGGGATTTCTTTTGAGTACAGGGTAAACATAACATGCATGCATTTGAATGCAAATTTGTGCCCCAGCAGTCTGAAAAGGCGGCAAGTTTTTTGTTTTTTGCCGATCACCAGGCCGGTGCTGTTTAAGGCGGCCCGCCATCAGGTCAACGAAGCCGGACGCAGCCGGCATGGATCGGTGTGATTTGACGGATCAGGCAGGTTCGTATTATATTGAAAGCGGTTACGGGATATTGGCAATGAACGTCAAGCAAGGGGGTTTTGGCAAATGAATCGCGTTGAGCTGACCAGTTCGGATGTTGCCCGGATACAGGCGCACGGTTTGGACGTGGCGGAAGTGGAAAAGCAGGTGGGGATTTTTGAAAAGGGCGCCCCATATGTGAATCTGGATCGGCCCTGCACGGTTGGCGACGGCATCAAGCGCCTGTCTGATCCTGAACTTTCCGAATATATCCGCGCCTATGAACACGCAGTGGGGCGGCGGGAGGTTGTCAAGTTCGTCCCGGCCTCGGGCGCGGCCACCCGTATGTTCCGGTCCCTGCTGAAAATCGCAAACGATCATGAAAAGATCGAATACGACCGTATCGCGGAACTGGCCGGAGAAAAGGGCGGCGATTATGCCGAAGTGCGCAGGTTCATGGACAACCTTGAGCGGTTTGCCTTTTATGATTCCCTGCGCTCCAGAATGAAATATGACGGATACAACCTGGCAGAGCTCCGGCAGAAGGGCGATTTCACGCAGATCATTGATTATGTGCTAACAGAAAAGGGACTGGGCTATGCCTCAAAACCCAAGGGGCTGATCCTTTTTCATAAAGATAAATCAGGTGCGCGCACGGCCTTTGAAGAGCACTTGGTCGAAGCTGCGGCCTATGTCAAGGACAGGAAGGGAATCTGCCGCCTGCATTTTACCGTTTCCCCGGAACACCGAGCCGGGTTTGAAGGGCTGCTGCGCCGGGTGGACGGGGATTATGAAAGTGCCAACGGGATAAAATATGAGGTGGGTTTTTCCGAGCAGTCCCCGTCCACGGATACGATCGCAGTGGACATGGATAACCGCCCGTTTCGGGATTCGGATGGAAACCTGGTGTTCCGGCCGGGCGGACACGGTGCGCTCATCGGAAACCTCAACCAGCTTGCCGGGGATGTGATTTTCATCAAGAACGTGGACAACGTGGTTCCGGATCGGCTCAAGGACGAAACCCATCGGTGGAAAAAGGTGCTGGGCGGATATCTTGTGATGATTGAAGAAAAAATCCGGGAAATGCTGGATCGCATTGCCGGCGAGGATGCCGGGCAAAGCGATATTGAAGCTGCCGCCGCGTTTGTGAAAAACGAACTGTGTATCAGCATGCCCGAGCATCTGGAAAATGCCCCGCCCGAGGAAAAGCGCCCGTTTTTAAAGGACCGGCTGCAGCGTCCCCTGCGGATGTGCGGCATGGTGCCCAGCACGGGCGAGCCCGGGGGCGGCCCGTTCTGGGTAAAAGACCCGGAGGGGGGCACATCCATTCAGATCGTGGAAAACGCCCAGATTGACCCGGATGATCCGGATCAGCAGGCCATTTTAAAACGACTCACCCATTTTAACCCCGTGGATATCGTGGCCAGTGTCCGGGACCAAAACGGCAACCCGTATGATCTGCATCAGTACGTGGATCACGAGGCGGTTTTCATATCCGTAAAATCCAGGGAGGGCCGGGATTTAAAAGCCCTGGAGCATCCGGGTCTGTGGAACGGCGGCATGGCAAAGTGGAACACCATATTCGTGGAGGTGCCCCTGATTACCTTCAACCCGGTCAAAACCGTAAATGATCTGCTCCGCGATGAACACCAGGGATAGCTGCGGCGTATGGATATATCCCGGGTAAATACAATTGGCAGCGGTCTGGCCCGCCCTGAAGGGGTGATGGCGCTTGCCGACGGTACGGTTGTGACCGCAGATGCGCGCGGATGCTGCGGCCGCATTCAGCCGGACGGAACAACCGGATTTTTCGGAGATGTGGGCGGAGTGCCCAACGGTATCTGCCTGGATCGGTACGGAAACTGCATCATCGCCAATATCGGAAACGGGCGGGTGCAGTCGCTGGCCCCGGATGGAAAACACACGGATTTGTTTGCCGAGGCAGACGGCAGGCCGGTAAATACGCCCAATTTTCCGTTTATGGATACCCGGGACCGGCTCTGGGTTTCCAATTCCACTGCCGGGGATCTGGAAGCCGCGCTTCGGCATCCCGCGCCCGATGGCTGCGTGGTCGTGATGGAAGGCGGCCGGATGCGGGTTGCGGCAGGCGGGCTTTATTTTGCAAACGGCATTGCCGTTGACGCGGAAGAAAAGTACCTGTACGTGGCCGAAACCACCCGGCGGGCAATCACCCGTTTTGCCATTACCGCCGGAGGCGCCCTGACCGCGCGGGAGACCTACGGACCATAACCCCTGGGTGACCTCGGGTTTCCCGACGGCATCGCCTTGGACGAAGCCGGCAATCTCTGGGTGACCTTTCCGGCCTGGGGGGCGGTGGGATACGTGGCCCCGGATCGGCGGCTTCATATAGTGCTCGAGGATCCGGGCATGGAAGTGCTCAAGCGGCCTACCAATATCTGCTTTGGCGGCGAGGATCGCAAAACCGCATTTATCGGCAGTCTGGAAGGACAGACAATTCCCTATTTCCGCGTGCAACACCCGGGCCAGGTCCTGGTCCATCAGCACCAGTGATATCCCGAAAAATTCAGTCCCCGGCCCGAAGTGCCGGCCAGGGACTTGCATTTCCAATCTCTGGGCGGACATACAGGTCCGCCCCTACAACCTCAGCTTCTTAATCACTTAACACTTAATCACTATATAATTCCGGCCAGATTTTTGACCAGTCGCTTGCGTTCCTTGATGTCGTACTGGGAAGTAATGGCAATCTGCTCCATGATGGGCGATCCCCCGCCGTGGTAATTGCCGTAGTTCATGCTTCCGGCCGCCCCGGTGCAGGTATTGTCAATAAAGTACATCCAGAACTTGATCTGGTCTTCAACCGGCACATCGGGATTGCGTTTGAGGTATTTTTCCAGGATCGGCTTGATCTCCGGATTTGTCAGATCCTGTTCAAACGGGAAGGTGGCCGGCAGGCCGCCGGCGATGTTGCAGAGCATTTCCTGCTCGTGGAAAACCGCCTCCCCGGTCAGGCACCGGCCCACATTGGCGTAAATGGAATCCGGGATGTAGCTTCCCGGTCCATAGGGCGCCTTGCCCATGCCCGGAATATAGACCTCGGGCTTGCCAAAATCCGAGGCGGTATAGCCGGCTGCGTAGCCGAGCTCTGTGACCTTGATGATTTCTGCAAACATTTCGCGCACATGGGAGGTTTTTTCGATTCCGTTATATTCTGCGGCCTGGGCGGCCAGCCCGAGCAGGATATCGCCCAGGGCGGGTTTGCAGCCGGAGTAGCTGTGCCGATGAAAAAGCGCAAAAAGCAGGGCGCAGATGCCGCCGTGATCGTTTTCACCGCACAGAAACACCCGGTCCCAGGGGATGAACGTATCCTCGAAAAGAATGTAGGAGTCGGTGTATCCGCCGTCAAAACCGCGCTGGAAATGCTGCCTGGGCCTTGCGTTGTGTGGGTGGACCACCTGGATGAGCCCCTCGTGGTCTGCCGGCACGGCAAAAGCCAGGGCGTATTCCTTTTCATTGGGACCAAGGGCCCGGGTGGGCACGACCAGGATTTCATCCGCGATGGAGGCCTCGGATATGTGGAGCTTGCAGCCCCGGACCACGATGCCGTCATTTCGCTTTTCCGTTACGTGCAGGTACATGTCCGGATCGCTCTGATCGGCGGGCCGCTTCATCCGCTCACCTTTCATGTCGGTCTGGGCGCAGCATCCCACCAGGTCGTTGGTCTGGAAGTATTCCAGCCACTTCTGGAAGTTCTTGTGGTATTCCGTGTCGCCGTTGTTCATCTTGTCAGCCTCGTAGGAGACTGCATTGATGGCGTTGGTTGCGTCGACCCCCATGCATCGCTGGATGCAGCCGCCGACCTTTTTGCAGAGATAGCGGGTCATGTCCTGTTTCTTGTGCAAGTCCTCAATGGACTGGTGCACATGGCAGAATCGATTGATGGTCTCTCCGGTGAGGTGCGATTTGGCGGTACACAGCTCTACGCCTTCCGGGCTGGCGGCCTCTTCAAATGTCGTTCCCATCACATTGATGGCCGGCATCTGCATTTCATCATCCCGGTCGATTTTCCCGCCGTTGTAATACAGATTGCGCCGCAGCTTTTTCAATCCCTGGATATACTGTTCTTTGGTTCGCATCTTGCCTCCGATTCGATTTGTAAATCGTGTTTAGTGTTCGATTGTGTCGAACAGTCGTTGTTGTCTTTGATAAAAATATGGACTCTTCTTTAGAGTAAAACTCCAATATGATTCTGTCAATCATAATCTTGTTCGGATTAAAGAAGGAATGATGCAGATGAATTTTAAAAAATCCCCGACAAATGGTGTAGTTATATAAAGTATCTTTGGTACTTGCAGTGCGGAACTTTTCGTTTCCCCCGGGGCGACGGGAACTTCGGATCCATGCCGGATTGCAGGGCAGGAGAGTGCACCTGGATTCGTTCAGAGGACCGGAAATTTAGCTTTTCAGCTACCTGACCAGGAGGATCGGGTTGTGGACGCGGTTTATCAGTCTTATTATGGCCCGGGGGTCCGAATCGAGGGCATCTACAGGCAGAACCAGGGGCCTGCGGTATTCCGCCTGCATCACGGTGACCAGTCCGGCGGCGGTATCGGTGCGGATGCGCCGGAATCGCAGGTGCAGTCCTTCAGATCCGGGCGTTTCGGCTGCCGCGGAAAGTACTTGGTCGCGCAGTTTTTGATAAGCCGATTCCGTGTCTGCCGGGATGAGAATCTCTGTTTCTCCGCCCACGGCAATGGCAAGATCCACAGCCGCCCCCAGTGCGCGGACGGAAAGCTCTGAACCCGTGTAAACGGTCAGCACGGGGGATACCATCCGCAGGCCGCGTCCGAGGACCAGGGTCATGCCTCTTCCCTCTTTTACCAGGCGGCGTACCGTTGATCCGGTGGATGACTGCAGAAGGGAACGGCCAAGCCGACCGATCACGGTGAGATCCGCAGATGCGGTCTGTTTAAGAATTTCGGAAATTACCCGGCCGCGGCGCACGGTAAAGTTCCAGGAAATCTCGGAGCCCCCGGCGGTGAGCGCCATCATCTGCCGGAGCCGCTCGGCCTGGGTGCGAAAGTCCCTTTCCACGTCGTCCCGGCTCAGCCGCCGGCTCCGGTATACCCCGATTTCCCGGGCAAAGGGATACCGGCAGACTTCCAGCAGGTCGGCGTCCTCCACGTAGAGTCCTGAAATTTCGGCTCCGAGTGCGGAAGCCAGTTGCGCGGCCGCTTCCAGCGCCGCCCGGCTGTGTTCGGATTCGTCCAGGGGCACCAGTATCCGCCTGAGTCTGACGGGTTTGCCGGGTCGAACTTCAGGATTCATGTTGACCTCCTTGCTCGGTCTCCCGGGAGAATTCTCGCATGTGTTCGGCCATTTTCGCCAGGGTTTTCCGGACCATGCCGTTTATCGTGTCTTCCGGGTAGCGGTGGTTCTCGTCTGCCTGCCCCGCGGATATTCCGGTGAGCAGTTCGATGCCCTCGTCCACGGTCCCGATCGGGTAGATGTGGAATTTTTCGTCTGCCACGGCCTGGACCACGTCCTTGCGCAGCATCAGGTGCTTGACGTTGGCCGCAGGGATCAGCACGCCCTGTGTGCCGGTCAGGCCTTTTCTGGTGCACACATCGAAAAAGCCCTCGATTTTTTCGTTGACCCCGCCGATGGCCTGGATTTCGCCGAACTGGTTGACCGAGCCGGTTACGGCAAGCCCCTGGTTCACGGGTGCACCGGAAATGGCAGAAAGCAGTGCATACAACTCGGCCGAAGAAGCACTGTCGCCCTCGATACCGCCGTAGGACTGTTCAAATACCAGGGAGGCTTTCAGCGACAGGGGGCGGTCCACGGCGTACCGGGCCCCGAGAAACCCGGAGAGAATCAGCACGCCCTTGGAGTGCAGGGGGCCGCTGAGCTTGGCTTCCCGCTCGATATCAATGACTTCGCCCTTTCCCGTCTGTATGCGGGCGGTGATGCGGTTGGGCCGGCCGAACATGAAATCACCCAGGTTCAGAATGGAAAGGCCGTTGACCTGTCCGGTGCTCTTGCCGTCGGTGTCGATCATTAGCGTGCCGCGTTCGATTTCCTCGTGGATGCGCTGGCGCATGCGGTCTGAGCGGTAGGTACGAAAAGCCACGGCCTTTTCCACATCACGGGCGCTGACGTGCTGGTTCCCGTTCTGTCCGGCCCAGTAGTCGGATTCCACCATCAGGTCACTGATCTCCTGAATCCGGGTGCTCATTTTCTCGCCGTCACCAACCATACGGGAACTTTGCTCAATCATTTTTCCGACCGCCGCCCGGTCAAAATGCCGGAGCGCTTCCCTTCTGATGATGGTTTTGAGCAGCTTGGCGTACATGTCCTGGTTGCCGCCGTCACGGTCCATTTGCACGTCAAAATCCGCCGCCACCTTGAAGAGCTCAGCGAACTCGGGATCGTATTGCTGCAGCACGTAATATACATACGGACTGCCTATCATCACCACCTTGACGTTTAAGGAGATGGGCTCCGGCTCCAGCGTCATGGTGCTCATCAGGCTGAACATCTCGGCAAGCGATTCAATCCGGATCTGGCCGGATCGCAGCGCCCGTTTCAAACCTTCCCAGGCCCCGGGCTGGGTGAGCGCCTTGCGGGCGTCAATAATCAGGAATCCGCCATTGGCCCGGTGCAGTGCCCCGGACTTGATCAGGTTGAAATCCGTGATCAGGGTCCCCATTTGGGACATGTGCTCCACTTTGCCCACCAGGTTGGCATACGTGGGATTGTCCTCGTATACAACCGGTGCGCCTTCCTGACGGCTGTTGTCCACCAGCAGGTTGACCTTGTAGCGCCGGGTGGCCGGCGAATCCATGTCCGTGTCCTCGCCGCTGAGATATCCCTGCTGTTGCTGCTGAAGCTGGGCCATTGCGCCGCCGCCGCCCTGGCCCTGCTGGCCGCCGGTCATGAACATCTGGAGGTTTTCCAGGATGTCGTTTTCCACCGCGTCCAGGTGGGCACTGATTTTGCCGCCATCCGCGTATTTTTTCCGGAGCTCGTCGATCAGGGGAGAAATGGCGTAGCGGGCCACTTCATTGTTCAGGTCCTGGATCTTTTGACGGATTTCCTTCTGCCAGCGGGGAATTTTCTGAAACACCTTCTGGGAATCTTCCTGGACTTCCTCGATTTTTTTTTCGATTTCCCGCCGCTGGTCTTCGGGCAACTGCTGGTATTCGTCGGGCGGCATGACTTCGCCGTCATCCTTGAGCGGTGCAAATGCGATACCGTTTGGCGTGCGCACCAGGGAAAGGCCCTTTTCCTTGGCCTTGTTGTTGACGTCCTCAAAGGCTTTCTGCTGCTGGTCCTTGAATTCCTGCTGTACGGCCTGGAGGCGGTTCTGATATTCCTCGCTTTCAAACGAGGCCTTCAGGGCGTTTCGCGCCTCCAGGATTGTGGCTTTCATGTCATCTGCGAAAGTCCCGCCCTGGCCGGCAGGGAATTCAAGGATTTTCGGCCGGCTGGTTTCTTCAAAGTTGTTCACGTAGCACCAGTCCGAAGGGGTGGGGGCTTGTTTTGCCCTCTTGTCAAGTGTCTGCCGCACCATGCTGTGCCGCCCCGTGCCGGCCGGTCCCAGGGCAAAAATGTTGAACCCGTAGCGCTGCAGCCCGGTGCCGAATTTCAGGGATTCCACGGCTCTTGGCTGAGCCAGGGCTTCGCTGAGTTCTTCGAGCGCATCGATATCCGCGGTGGTCTGGAATGAAAATTTTTCCAGGTCACAGCAATGGTGAACCTGCTCTGCATTGAGGCGCTGAGCTGTCATGGACGTCCTCCTGGTGTTTGAAGGTAAAGGCTCGGTTTCCATATTAGAAGTTAGGCATGCCCGGTGGGCTTTTCAACCAATGGATTTGACGCTCTTTAAATGCGGGGATAATATGAAATCCTAAAGAAATGTAAGACTTTGAGATTATCTGTATTTCTGCTTTGCTCTTGACATGCCCGGGAAAACGTTTATTTTTACGGTCTTTTCTTGATTCCCTGGGAATCGGTGGAACTCCAATGCGTTTGTCTGGAGGCGACATCAGCTATGAATGGCAGCGGAGACTGGATCCCCCGGCACGCGGAAAAAGCCCTGGAGCGCTTGCTCCCGCGAGTCCGCACGGCCATGGGGCCTTATGGTGAAAAATACGAGCGGCTTTGGCAGGGTTTTGAGCGCCGCCTGCGCCTGTACTGGGAGCGGCTGTTCCGGATATTGGTGCAGCTTTACGGATGGCAGTATGATTTTTTCTACCACCTGGAGCAGATCCTGATCATGGCCGCGCGCAGCTGGGCCGATCGCCCCGAATATTTAAAGGATCTTGATGCGCACCGGGAAGCCGATCCCCAGTGGTTCCAGTCGGAGGAGATGGTCGGCGGCGTACTGTATGTGGACCTGTTCAGCGACAACCTGGCCGGACTGCACGATCATATCGCTTATTTCAAAAAGCTCGGCCTGACATACCTGCACCTGATGCCCATGTTTGCCGTTCCCCATGGCAGCAGCGACGGCGGATATGCGGTAAGCGACTACCGGGCCATTAATCCGGATATCGGCACCATGGAGGAGCTTTCAGCCCTCGCCCGGATCCTGCACGAGGAAGGCATCAGCCTGGTGCTTGATTTCGTATTAAACCACACCTCGGATGATCATATCTGGGCCCGCCGGGCCAAGTCAGGCGATCCGGATTACCGGGAATATTACCTGATGTTTGATGAGCGCACCATGCCGGATCAATACCAGCATCACTTGCGGGATATCTTTCCGGATGTGCGGCGGGGGTGCTTTACATATAACGAGGAGACCGGCAAGTGGGTGTGGACCACGTTCAACAGTTTTCAGTTGGACCTGAATTACGCCAACCCGGCCGTGTTCCGGGCCATGGCCGAAGAGATGCTGTTTTTAGCCAACCAGGGCGTACAGGTGCTGCGCCTGGATGCGGTGGCATTTATCTGGAAGCGCCTGGGAACCAGCTGCGAGAATCTGCCCGAAGCGCACATGCTGGTGCAGGCATTTAACGCCGTGGCCCGGATCGTCGCGCCCGGCCTGCTGCTTAAATCCGAGGCCATCGTGCATCCGGATGAGGTGCTCCGCTACATCTCCCCGGAAGAATGCCAGCTTTCCTATAACCCGCTGCTCATGGCGCTTTTGTGGGAGGCGCTGGCCACCCGCGAGGTCAAGCTGCTCAATAACGCCATGTGGAAGCGTTCCCGCATTCATCCGGAATGCGCCTGGGTGAACTACCTGCGCTGCCACGATGATATCGGCTGGACCTTTGATGACAGTGATGCGCGGGAGGTGGGCATCGATCCCCATGCGCACCGGCAGTTTTTAAACCGGTTTTATACCGGCGGATTTCCGGGGTCTTTTGCCCGGGGCCTGCCGTTTCAGTACAACCCGGATACCGGGGATATGCGCATCTCCGGGACCCTGGCGTCCCTGGCCGGTCTGGAGTACGGACTGGAACGCGAGGATCCGGATCTGATCGAAGAAGCGGTCGGGCGTATCAACCTTCTGAGAAGCATCATGCTCAGCGCGGGCGGGATCCCCCTGATTTATCTGGGCGACGAATGGGGCATGTTGAATGATTATACCTATCTTTCGGATCCGGCCAAGGCAAGCGACAGCCGCTGGGTGCATCGGGCACGTCAGCGTTGGGAGGCCGGGGACGGAGTGGCAGACGCTGAAGCCCTGCAGTGGCGGTTTTTTAATGAGCTGACCGGCCTGATCGGTTTGCGCAAGCAGCTGCCCGCCCTGCGAAACGGGAACATGGAGATCATTGATACGGCAAACCCCCATGTGTTCGGGTTTATCCGGGAGCACGGGGGGCAGAAGTTGCTTATCCTCAATAATTTTTCCGAGCATCCCCAGGAAGTGGCCCAGCAGCAGTTAAACGCGGTCACCGCTGCCACCCGGTTTGCCGATCGGCTCACGGGCGGAAGCATTGAAAACGGAACCGTGCTGGAATTGGCGCCATATCAGTTTGCGTGGCTGGAATGCCGCGCAGACTGATGCAGTCGGAACCTATAGCAGGGAAAAGGCTTTCTGGTATTCCCTGACGCAGTTCAGGGTGCCAACGAACATGCGGGATCCGATCAGCACGGTGAACACGTCCTCGGCGTTGCCGCAGGCGCGGGCAAACTCCGGGCCGATGACCGCGGCCGGGTCCTTGGCCTGCGGGTTGTCGTTCATGGCCGCCAGGTAGGTGTCAAACCGTTTTTTGACCAGGTCGAAATAATTGATGTCCTGTCCGGTCATCAGGCCGGCGGTTTCCGAGAGGCTCCGGGAGAACCGCTGCACCGCGTTCCAGTAGACCTCCATGAGCGGTGTCTTGTGCGGGCTGTTTTCCAGCAGGTAGGCTAAGGACCAGCCCGTGCTGATGATTTTTAAGACCGGCAGCTCGTATTCAACGGTCGTGGCATCAATATCTGCGGATTCCGGCAGCTGGCCCATGAGTTCCTTGACGTCTTCGCGGTCCACGGCAAAATTAAACAGATCCTCGCCGGCTTTTTCAACTGCGCTTTTTTCGCGGTCTTCCTGGTTCATGGGAATATTTCGCTGTGCTGTGTTTTTCGGGTTGTTTTTTCGTTGAGATATCCAATATCTGCTGCCGGCCGGATTGTCAAGAAGCAGTCAAGCGGTAAAGAGTCAATCTCCAATCAGGCAGGTTAAAGAAAAAATACCGACAACGAAAACGACTCGAGGACTGGTTGCTGCTGCTCTTCAGATTCATTGAGCCCTGCAAAAAAGCACGGGCTTCCCAAATTTCCGCAGGGTCGGGCCGGCGGGGAAGTTTGCGCATATGCCGTCCGCTGTCGCGCCCGATGCATCTGCACAAACCACCCCGCCGTCCCGACCCTGTCCAACGCCTCGCCAGTTGGCCCACACATCCGGTCCCGTATGGCTTTAAAATCCTCGGCGTAGGGGGGGCTGTGTGTCCGCCCTTAAAGCGAGGCACGCGGTGAGGCTTTAGAGACCAGGGGTTTTCCCAGGGGGTTGTGAAAGCGTGACGGTTTTACAATCCCTTGTCAAAACCCGGGGGCATGGCGTTGCTGTCCGGGGCCGGGGTGGTGGCCGGGGCGTCCATGGCATCTGCGGAATCCGCCTTGTCCGGTTCGAGCTGCAGGGTAAACCCCTGGCTCTTTGCGGCGTATTCGTAGGACTCGCCCGGTTTTAAACGCAGGGCGTTCATGGGTGTGACCACGATGGCCGCTTCGTTGTAGACCGGGCAGGCATGTTCGCAGTACCCGCACCCGGAGCAGCGGTCTTCGATCACGTGGGGCACCGGGTGCGGCAGATCCGTGCGCTTTTCAAACTGCAGGGCGTCATAGGGGCAGACCTCGTCGCAGACCATGCAGCTTTTTTTGTATTCCCAGGCTAGGCATTTCTGCCGGTTGATGACCGCGGTGCCGGTCTTGGCCCAAATCCGCTCTGCGGCATCCAGAATCCGGATGGCGCCTGTGGGGCAGGCCCTTCCGCAGGCCGTGCACCGCGGATCGCAGTATTTGCGCCGGGGGGTGATTACCGGGGAAAAAATTCCCAGGACGCCTGCTTCAAACCAGATGGGCTGGAGGGTGTTTGTGGGGCAGGCGCTCATACACTGGCTGCAGCGCACACAGGCCGCCAGGAAATCGGATGTGCTTGATCTGATCCGGATCGTAACGCCCGCCGTACCATTCAAATGCGGAAACCGTGTAAGCGTCTGCAGCCACCATGTCCGTGGATGCGATAATGGTGTCCGGGGTAAGTACTTTGCCGGGGCCTCCCGGTCCGCCGGTGGACAGCACCCGGGTGGCGTCAATGACTGTCAGCTGTGGGGTTAAAAGCGAGGCCAGGTCCACGATGCTTTCATGAAGGTCCAGGCGGTGCATGACGCTCCGGTTGGAGATCAGGCCCATCATGCCCTTCATGGAAAGACTCACCCCGGCCGAGGAATGGGTCTTGGCCACGGGCGCGGCAATGAGCACGTCCGCATTGAGCACTTCCTTCATTACATCGGTTTTTTTCAGGCTTCTGCCGCCGTCAATGGCCACCTCGGAAAAGTGCGACGGATCCGTGACCGTGTGGGCCATGTCCTTGTCAATGGACCGGCAAGCCGCGCCGATGCCCGAGTTTTCAATACACTGCTCAGCCGGGGCCAGGGGGTTGTCCAGGACCAGCACCCGGCCTGCTCCGGCCTGCCGGCACAGCTGCGCCAGGGTCTTGACCACCAGGGGGTGGGTGTTGGTCGCACGCTCCGGGCCCGAGGCAAAACTCATATTCGGCTTGATCACCACCCGGCTGCCCGGCTTGACAAACCGGCCCATGCCTCCGAGCATGCCCACGGCTTTTTGCACCGCGGATTCGATTTCTCCTTTGACAACCGCAATATCCGGTTTTTTGGCTGCGGCGCGCAGGCCGGGCGGAAACAGCAGGGACGCCCCGGTGACACAGAGCATGCCCTGGAGTTGCTTTAAAAATGTGCGCCTGTTGATTTTTTTCATGGCCAGATCCTTTTTACCTAAATTGAGCGATTTTCAAGTTTGCCGCAGATACAAGGAAGATGCAGACGAGCTATAGTTAACTATGCGAGACTGCATCTGACGCAGTAGATGCGGCAAAATTGGAAATCCCGGAGGGTTTCAAATTTTAACACCTGAAAATGACTTAACTCCTTAAAAAAATCAAAAAGATTGATCCGTGTAAAAATTTGAAACGCTCACTTTAGGTGTTATGTATCCCCGGCAAACAGCCGGCGCATCATTGCCTGGTATATCCGGGCGGCACCCATCACCTGGGAAAAGTTCACGGATTCATCATGTACATGGGCGTTTTCCAGGCGCCCCGGGCCAAGCACAACGGGCTTGATGCCGGCGGCCCAAAGCTGGTTGGCATCCGAGTGGCTTCGGAAATCGCCGCTTTGCCAGGCAATATCCACATCATTGTAAGCGTCCCGGATGGCCTCGACCACGGCTCCCTTTTCCGGAAGGCGGTAGCCCGCATCAATGGTTTCGATGTGAAAATGGGTCTCCACGGCGGAATCCCGGGTGTCTTCGGCCAGGCAGGCCTCCTCGAGTTCCGTGACGATTTCGCCGATGCCCGCATCCGGCGGCAGATGGATATCCAGCCATGCCTCGCACCGGTCCGGCACCGTGAGCCCGGATCGGCTGCTGTATAAGTCCCGGAAGTTGTAGACCAGTTCCGGCCGCTGTTCCCGGAAGTAGTGGGAGATGCGCAGCATCATTTCCAGCAGGATTTCAATGGTGTTTTGCCGGTTGTTGGCAAGCGATGCGTGCAGGCGCTTGCCGATGCTGGTGACCTGGGTTTCCAGGTATCCGTAGCAGCTCAGGCAGGCCACCAGGTTGGTGGGTTCCCCTATAATCGCCCAGGGAAAGTGATAGTCCGCTATTAACTGCTGGGCCCCGTCGCCGTTTTCCTCTTCCCCGACAACCAGGCACAGGGCGGCCGGGAGCCCGGGACCGAACGCGGCCCGCAGTTCCAGAAACGCCTCCACCATGGCCGCACAACCGGATTTCATGTCCGCAGCCCCCAGGCCCGCGATCACGTCTTGCTGTTCGTGCGGGCCGTAGTCCTCGATGTCGTAGGCCGTAACTGTGTCCACGTGCCCGATTAAGGCAAGCTGGGCATCTGTTTCTTCCGGCATGACAACCAGGTTGTAGCGGGTTTCGTCCACCGGCTGAACATTCGGGGTGACCCCGCTTTGCTTCAGGTAGTCCCGGAGATAATCGAGAACGTCATTTTCCTTGCCCGACGGACTGTAAATATCAATCAGCCGGTGAAGGAGTTTTTTGACCCGGTCGGAATCGTGCATGGCGAATCCGTTTAGCTGCTGTTTTCGCGCTTTTTCATGCGCTGGCGTTCCTGGTCGAGATTCATAGTCAGATATACGTGCTCCTGGGGGTTGCCGAATCCCTGTCGCTTGAAAAAGTTGATGGCGGGCATGTTATCCGCCTCGGTGTCAACCACCAGGATGCGCACCCCGTCATGAAGCATGATGTTTTTAAACCGGTAAAACAGGCGCTCGGCAACACTTGAGCGCTGGTATTCCGGCAGAACCCCCAGCCACAGCAGGTATCCGTATTTCCAAGCGGAACGGTTCTTGTTGATGGTCGTGCCCAGGGCAAAGCCCACGATTTCGTCTTCGTGTTCAGCCACCAGGCAGTACTCCGTGTCGCTGTAAAACAGATCGGCCACTTCGTATTCATCCCAGGCGCGGTATGTATTGGGCGCTGTGCGGGCCACGAATAATTGTTCGCCCAGGTGGAATACATCGCCCAGATCATCGATGGACATTTCGCGGATTTTTACCGCCTGCTTTCGGGTTTTGGTTGGCTGGGAACTGCCTGACTCAGCGACTTCTGCCATGGATGACAAAAACTCCTTTCTTTTTGTATGATTTCTCGATTTTCGGAAATTGTTGATTCGCATCTTTTCCTGCCGGATTTTATTACTGCACGATAAGCACGAACGGGCGCTTGGCAAACCCGGTTGACAACCTTTCTAACCAGTCGGGCCCGGATCGGCAGGAATATTTTCAAGCGTATTTATAAAATGGATCTACCCGGGGCGGTACATGCGCAGACCCGAAGAAATCACAGTCATTGGTCAATCTCCGCCGAGTCTCTGGGCGCGTTCTGCCCGGGCTGGCTGGCAATGTGAATGGTGCGGGTGGGAAAGGCAAACCCGATGCCTTCATTTTCAAAGGCTTCGAAAATCTCCATGTTGATCTTTTCCTGGATGTCCATGTATATCCGGTAATCCGGGTTCAGGACATAATAGACCACTTCAAAGACCAGGGAAAAATCGGCAAAGGATTTGAAATGCGCCCGGTCAAACCGCGTATTGTCCGTGTTTTCGATGATATGCTGCACCATGCCCGGGATTTTTTTCAATTTTTCCGCCGGTGTGTCGTATCGCACGCCAAAGGTAAATGCCACGCGTCGCTCCTGGAAATGGGTAAAATTGCGAACCCGGCTCTGGAGCAGGTCGTTGTTGCCGAATATTAGCAGCTCACCGCTCAGACTCCGGACCCGGGTCGTCTTGAGCCCGATTTTTTCCACCGTGCCCAGGTGGTCGCCCACGATGATGAAATGGCCCACCTCAAACGGCTTGTCAAGGAGAATGGAAAGCGCGGCAAACAGGTCTCCCAGGATATTCTGGGTGGCCAGGCCGATGGCGATGCCGGCCACGCCGAGGCTTGCAATCAGGGTGGTGACGTTGACCCCGATGTTTTCCAGGACGACCAGGAGAATAAAGATCCACAGGATGGCCCGGCCCATCAGGCTCATGATGGTCACGCCGGATTCGCTGACCGGTTCCGCCTCGGCCCTTTTTGCCACGTACCGCCTGATGCCCGCGGAAACGATATAATTGCCCCAGATCCCCACCTGTATTGCCAGAGCGATAAAAGCCGCACTTGCCACAGCGGCCTCAGCGCGCGGCGGCAGATCAAGAAAAAGCAAGGCAGGGTACAGCGCGGCGATAAACAGGACATACGTCCTGATCCGCCCGACGATTTCGGAGAACATGCCGGAGTGTTTGTCCGGTTCCAGGGTTTCCAGGCGGGACATGCGCCTGGCCAGCAAGTTGCGGAAAACAAGGATTGCGCAGGTCAGCACCGCCACAACCGCCAGGGCCAGCAGCCACTGCTCGATGGGATTGCCGAAGACGTACTTGTGGGAAAAAGGCATCATTTTTCCTTGTGCGGCGAAATTTCTCAGGATTCCGATTTATCCGTTTACAAAAGTATAGTATCAATTCCGGGCAAGGGCAAGTGTTGTTATGACCTAAATTGAGCGTTTTAGATTTTTAAAAACAGGATTTTGTAAAGGATTATACCAATTTATTTTTAAAAATCTGAAACCCTCCGGGATTTTCAATTTTGCCGCATCTACTGCGTCAGATGCAGCCTCGCATAGTCCACTATAGCTCGTCTGCATCTTCCTTGTATCTGCGGCAAGCTTGAAAATCGCTCAATTTAGGTAGTGCCTGAACGAAAACCGTCTTTTTCGCCAATATCTGTGTCAGGCTCAAATTTTAATCCTCAGAATACTTCGAGTATGCCTGCGGTTAAAATTTTCGCCTTCCTTGATCTTGACAAAAAATCCTGGTTTTCGTTCGGGCACTAGGTATGAGTCGGGAAAAAGGACTTGATGAAAGAGCGAGCGTTCGTTATTTTGCATTGGCATTGAGACAAGATGCGGGCATTTCAAAGTGTTTGCCGGTTTTCCAAACATGCAGCGTAAAGGGGGGACCATGGAGCGCAACGCATACCTTCAACAGGTGGAAAGTCTCTGGGAGAAAAACTGGCCCGAAGGAATGCCCCGGGAGGTAGTTTATCCCGAGGGCGAAATTCTCATGACCGATTATCTGCGCAGGCGGGCGCAGCAAACCCCGGATAAGCCATGTGTGATATATTACGGGGCTGAGATGACTTTCAGGCAGCTCGATGATTACAGCGATCGATTTGCTGCCTGCCTGGCCGGCCGGGGGCTGGAAAAAGGCGACCGGGTGGCGGTCTTTATGCCCAATTGCCCGCAGTTTCTGATTGCTTTTTACGGCATTCTCAAGCTGGGCTGTATTCATGTGCCGGTGAATCCGCTGTTCAAGGAAGCCGAATTTGTCTACGAGATCCAGGATGCCGGCCCAAAGGCGATTGTGGCTCTGGATTTGTTGTATTCCCTGGTTTCCGCGACACGGGAGCAGACCGGCCTGGAGGTGGTGTTTTCCACCAGCCTGACCGACTGGGTGCCCGAGGCACCGGAATTTCCGATTCCCGACCTGGCCCGGATTCCCAGGCAGCAGTGCCCGGGCTCAGAAGACCTGATGACCGTGATCCGGGACGAAGCCGGGTCCTGTCCCGAGGTGGAAGTGGGGTTGGATGACATCGCCGCCCTGAACTATACCGGCGGCACCACGGGCATGCCAAAGGGATGTGAGCACACCCAGCGCGACATGGTGTATACGGCCGCCTGCGGGGCGACCTTTGCCCTGGGCGATCCGGCCGGGGACGATGTCCTGCTGACCTACCTGCCCGTATTCTGGATCGCAGGCGAGGACGCAGGGGTGCTTGCTCCCGTGCTTTCCGGTGTGACAGATGTGCTGATGATCCGATGGGATGCGGCTGCGGTCCTTGATGCCATACCGAAATACCGGGTGTCGATCATGTACGGCCTTGTGGATAACATGGCCGAACTCATGGATAATCCGGATGTGGAAAAGGTGGATTTCTCCTCTCTGCGCGAAACTTTGGTATCCTCTTTTGTCAAAAAGCTCAACACGGATTACCGCCGGCAGTGGCAGGCACTGACAGGCACCGTAATGCGGGAAAGCAGCTACGGCATGACCGAAACCCACACCCTGGACACCTTTACCGCAGGCA
This sequence comes from uncultured Desulfobacteraceae bacterium, assembly GCA_964613595.1. Lineage (GTDB taxonomy): Bacteria > Desulfobacterota > Desulfobacteria > Desulfobacterales > Desulfosalsimonadaceae > Desulfosalsimonas. Next base: position 25,485 of record CAZTHW010000002.1, read on the forward strand.
TGCAGAAAGACGATATGGATCTGGCCTCCCGCCCCATTTTTGTCGGACTGCCCATGCCCGGGACCCGGTTCATGGTGGTGGATTTTGTTTCCGGCCAGCCCCTGCCGTTTAACCAGGAGGGCGAGATCCTGGTGCAGACCCCCTCCCTGATGAAGGCATACTGGAACAAGCCGGAGGAAACCGCCCGCCAGCTCGCAGATGGCTGGCTGCACACCGGGGATATCGGCATGATCGACGACCACGGGTATTTGACCTACCTCGGCCGCAGCAAGGAAATGCTTAAGGTCAAGGGCATGAGCGTGTTCCCCTCGGAGGTGGAAAACCTGCTGGGCCGGCATCCGGCCATTGTCGGCAGCGCGGTCCTGGGGCGGTCTGATGCGGAAAAAGGCGAGGTGCCGGTGGCCTTTATCCAGCTTTCCCCGGACCGGGCCGGCGACATGGGCGAGGCGGATCTGCAGGCCTGGTGCCGGGAGAACATGGCGGGATACAAGGTCCCGGAAATCCGGATCGTGGAGGAATTGCCGCTGACGGCAACCGGCAAGGTGAAAAAGGAAGATCTGAAAGAAAGGTTATGACAGCAAAAATCCTGGTGGCAAACAGAGGCGAGATCGCGGTACGTGTAATCCGCGCCGCAGCCGATCTCAACATGGGTACTGTAGCGGTTTATTCCGAAGATGACGCCGATTCTTTTCACGTGCGGCTTGCAGATGAATGCCGACCCCTGAGGGGCTCCGGGGCGGCTGCATACCTGGATGCGGACCGGATCATTGCCGCGGCCGGCGAATGCGGCTGCTGGGCCGTTCATCCGGGCTACGGTTTTCTGGCGGAAAACGCGGAATTTGCAGAAAAATGCGAACAGGCCGGAATCGTGTTTATCGGCCCGGCCGCGGAAAGCTTGAAATTGTTCGGGGATAAGGCCCGGGCGCGGGAAAAAGCCCGGCAATGCGGCATTTCCCTGGTGCCGGCAACAAACGGCCCCACCACCCGGGCTGAGGCCAGGGATTTTTTTGCTTCCCTTGGCGAAAATCCGGCAGTGATGATCAAGGCCCTGGCCGGCGGCGGCGGCCGCGGCATGCGGGCCGTGTCAGATCTCTCGGATCTGGATGCAGCATATGATCTTTGCTGCAGCGAGGCAAATGCCGCTTTCGGCTGCGGCGATGTATACGTGGAGCGCCTGGTTGAAAACGCCCGGCACATCGAAGTACAGGTGATCGGCGATGGCACGGGCGCGGTGAGCCATCTCTGGGAGCGGGAATGCACCTTGCAGCGGCGCAATCAGAAACTCGTGGAGATCGCCCCCAGTCCGGCCATAGATGATAACCTCCGCGGCCGGATTGCAGCGGCCGCAGTGGAGCTTGGCAAATCCATGCAGTACAGGAGCCTGGGTACGTTTGAATTCCTGGTGGACGTGGATGCGCAGGCACAGGACGATGCCTTTTTCTTCCTGGAGGTCAACCCCCGGCTCCAGGTGGAGCATCCGGTCACAGAGGAGGTCACGGGCATTGACCTGGTCCGGGCACAGATTGAAATCGCCCGCGGGCAAACCCTTGCGGATCTGGGGCTGGCCCAGGAAAACATCGGCCCGCCCCTGGGATACGCGGTTGAATTACGGGTCAACATGGAGGAAATTGCGCAAAGCGGCGAGTTCTCGCCTTCCGGAGGCGTGCTGCACGTTTTCGAGCCTCCACTGGGCCCGGGCGTCCGGGTGGATACCTTCGGCTATGCCGGGTATGAGACCAACCCGAATTTTGATTCCCTGCTGGCCAAGCTGATTTGCCACAGTCGGTCTGCGGATTTTGCCGATGCCCTGGCAAAGGCCGGCCGGGCTTTGCGCGAGTTCCGGATTGAAGGCGTATGCACCAATATCGGGCTTTTACGCAATCTGGTCAGGCATCCGGATGTGGCCGCCGGCCGGGTGACCACGCGGTTTGTTGAAGAAAACCTGGCTGAACTCGTCAGGGGCGGCGCGGAGCCTGCCGGATCTCCGGTTGCGGACCCCGGTGCGGCGGCGGCCGCTGAGAAAGCGAGCGGACAATCGGATGCCGCAGAAGTGCAAGGGCCGCCGGGCACCCTGCCGGCAGTTGCGGCCATGCCGGGCACAGTGGTTTCCATCGAGGTGGCAGTCGGCGATGCCGTGCACGAAAAGCAGACCATTGCCGTGGTCGAAGCCATGAAAATGCAGCACCTGGTTGCCGCGCAGGTCAGTGGGGTTGTCCGGCGCATATGCACGGCTCCGGGAGACACCCTGTATAAAGGGCAGCCCCTGGTTTTTATCGCGCCCGGCCAGGTGGATGCGGCCGAGGCAGGTGCGGAAAAAGAAGCGGACCTGGATGAAATCCGGCCTGATCTGGCTGAGGCCCTTGAGCGGCACCGGGTGCTAACGGATGCCGCGCGTCCCGGTGCGGTGGAAAAGCGCCGGAAAACGGGTCAGCGCACTGCCCGGGAAAATATCGACCACCTTGTGGATGCAGACAGCTTTATCGAGTACGGGGCGCTTGCAGTGGCAGCCCAGCGCCGCCGGCGTTCCCTGGAAGAGCTCATTGAAAAAAGCCCGGCTGACGGAATGATCACCGGCATCGGCACGGTCAATGGCGATCGGTTCGACCCGGCCCGGGCCCGGTGCGCGGTGCTTTCGTATGACTATACGGCCATGGCCGGCACACAGGGGGCGTTTAATCACCAGAAAACCGACCGCATGCTGCACATCGCCGAGCAGTGGCGCCTGCCGGTGGTGCTTTTTGCCGAAGGCGGCGGCGGGCGGCCAGGTGATGTGGATGCCATGGAAATGCGGGTGGCGGGCCTGGACCTGGATACTTTTACCCGGTATGCTGCCTTGAGCGGTCTGGTGCCGTTGGTGGGCATCGTTTCCGGCAGGTGTTTTGCCGGCAATGCAACGCTGCTGGGCTGCAGCGACGTGATCATTGCCACGAAAAATGCAAACATCGGCATGGGCGGGCCTGCCATGATCGAAGGCGGCGGCCTGGGCCAATGCGCCCCCGAGGATATCGGACCGACCGATGTGCAGGCGCCCAACGGGGTCATTGACATCCTGGTCGAAGACGAGCAGGCAGCCGTGGAATCGGTGAAAAAATACCTTTCTTATTTTCAGGGCCCGGTTTCAGACTGGGATTGTGCGGATCAGCGGCTTTTGCGCAGGGCCGTGCCGGAAAACCGGCTGCGGGCATACAACGTCCGCGAGGTGATCGAAACCCTGGCGGATGCCGATTCCGTGCTGGAGCTGCGCCAGCAGTTCGGCGCGGGCATTATCACCACCCTGATCCGGATCGAAGGCAAACCCTTCGGTCTAATGGCAAACAACTGCTGGCACCTGGGCGGGGCCATTGACGGGGATGCTGCGGACAAGGCCGCGCGATTCATGAAGCTGTGCGACGGCCATGACATCCCCATGCTTACCTTATGTGATACCCCGGGTTTCATGGTGGGCCCGGAAGCCGAGAAAAGCGCCCAGGTGCGCCGGTTTGCCCGGATGTTTGTCACCGCGGCCGGGGCGACCATCCCGGTGTTTTCCGTGATTCTGCGCAAAGGTTACGGCCTGGGGGCCATGGCCATGGTGGGCGGCGGTTACCACCGGCCGGTGTTCAATATTTCCTGGCCGACCGGGGAATTCGGCGGAATGGGGCTTGAAGGCGCGGTCAAGCTCGGTTTTAAAAAGGATCTGGAGGCGGCCGAAGACCCGGAAGAGCGGCAGAAACTATACGATTCCCTGGTAAACATGGCCTATGAGCACGGCAAAGCCATCAACATGGCCTCGTTTCTGGAAATCGACGATGTGATCGACCCGAAGGATACCCGTTACTGGATTGCCCGCGGGATTGCTTCCATGCCAACGCCTGTGTCCCGGAACGGGAAGAAACGGGCGGAGATAGACACCTGGTAGAACGGGGCTACATGTCGCCGGATTCTCCGTGAATCCCCATGAACTTCTGGTTTCCCCGGATCATTTGCCGGACGGTTTTTACGTACGCCATGCCGATTTCGGAGTATTGTTCCAGGCCTTTTGCCATGTTGTGCCCGGTGGGTTCGCCGCCGGCCAGGCGCATCCGGTAGCGCTGGATCCGCAGTTCCTTGTATGCGGGATGGGAGTTAAGATTCCGGATATAGGCCCGTGCAGATTCGGAAACATCGTCAAACGACTGCACTTCATATGTAGCCCCTTCCGGGCGCCGGCGCGGCACCATGCCGCATCCTTTATTAAAACACCATTGCCCGAACAGGTTGTTTCCCTTTTGCGCGAAATACGAGGTGCCCCAGGCCGATTCCTTGGCTGCCTGGATCAATGCGAGTTCCACGGGGATTTTGTCCACGTGGATCAGCATTTTCCGGAAAAATTCCGTGCCGGCTGAAAGCTCTGCGTCTACGCGGTAGTTTTCGGCAAGCTGCTTCAGGCGCTCGATTGCTTCAGGCGGGATTTCCCGGCCTTCTTGAAAGCGTTTCCATTGCTGGAGTACATAAGCCCGTTGTTTTAACACCCGCCAGTTTTCCCTTCGGATGATTGGCCGCAGGAAGTTGAAAAATGCTGTCTTTTTCTCCTGGATGTTGGTATATTTAGAAAAATCGGGAAGTTTTGTGTTGACATCCCCGGTTGGGGGTTTCCGGGCAGAAATTTTCCGGTTTGTCCGGTCAGCGGCTTTCCCTTCGGCCGGATGCACCTGCGCGTTTCCGGAAAGCGGCGGAAGTTGCACCTGCCCGATGATTTTTTCCGGGTCAATATCTGCGTACGGATCCTTTTGTCCGCAGGCATGCATAAAACCGGCAGCAACGAACAGCAAGGCCGCAATCACGGTGGTCATGCCTTTTGTCGGAAAACGCATATATTCTCCTGAATCTGATCCATGTATTATAAGAGACTCTCAAACCTAATTTGAGCGTTTCAAATTTTAACACGGATCAATATTTTATATTTTTTTAAGGAATTAAGTCATTTCCAGGTGTTAAAATTTGAAACCCTCCGGGATTTCCAATTTTGCCGCATCTACTGCG
>CAZTHW010000003.1:0-27957 GCA_964613595.1 uncultured Desulfobacteraceae bacterium
AATATCTCATTGATATTTCGAACTTTAGGTGTTATTGGAAAAGAGCCACACCCAAATGTTACTTTCCCTTCATGGACCGAAACGATCCGGTGGTTGGAAATGGCCACCCGGTGGGTGTAGCCACCGAGATATGCCAATACCTTGTCTGGAGTTGCAAAAGGCTGCTTGGCAAAAACGATCCATTTTTTACAGCCGACCTCGGCTAATAGCCGGGCAAATGCCTCTGAAGACTGGAAAGCTTCTGCCTTGCCGGGGAAAATCAAAACACCTCGATCATTGGCCAGCCGCAGTTTGCGCAGATAGATTCTTCGAAATGCCTTGGCCAGCGATTCATTGCGGAACAGATATTTTCGACGAGCATTGATCCATCTGTCTTCGTCAAATGCCAGAACCCCGGCCGGTATCAGACAATGGAGGTGGAAATGATCCATCAGAGTTTGCGACCAGGTGTGGAGCACCGCGATAAAGCCGATCCGGCCCGAAAGACGCCATTGCCGATCTTTGGCAAAATTGGTGAGGACCTCATTAACCGCTTCAAACAAAAAACCCAGCAGGATCTTTTTGTTGCAGAGAATCAGTGGGTTGAGAAGATGCGGAATTGTGAAGACCAGGTGGAAGTATCCGACCGGCAGCAGTTCGGAGCGGCGGTCGTTGAGCCATTTTTCCTTTGCAAGGCTCTGACACTTCGGACAGTGGCGGTTGCGGCAGGAATTGTAGGCCGGCCGCTCAAAGCTGCAGTGATCGCATTTTTCAAGGTGGCCGCCAAGAATCGGGGTCCGGCAGATTTTAATCAGGTTAAAGACGGCAAGCTGTTCGGGGGACAAGGAATATTTTTGACAATAGGCCTCGCCGTATTGCCGGAACACATCGGCTGCTTCATATCGGGGCCGGTTCATGATCGCCTCCTGGGATGTCGTCGGTTGCATCCAAGGGGCTGTAGATCGATACGGACCGTTTGGGCTGGACATGAAAGTAGACCATGGTGGTCTGGATACTGCTGTGGCCCAGGAACTTTTTGATGTAATAAATATCCACACCCTGTTCGAGCAGGTGGGTGGCAAAACAATGGCGCAGAGTATGAATACCTTTGCCCCGGGTGACGCCGGCCGCTTTTTTGGCCCGATGATATATTCTCTGTGCTGTGGTGACGGACATGGGCAGGTCCTTGAATCTTCCGAAAAAGATGTAGCTCTGCGGTCGAAAAGCCTTCCAGTAGATGCGCAGGTAATCCAGGGCTTTTTGAGACAGCAACGTATAACGATCTTTTCGACCCTTTCCCTGTTCGACCCGGACCAGCATGCGGTTGCTGTCGACATGTGCGATTTTGAGCTCCACGAGTTCACCGACCCGCAGGCCTGAGCCGTAGACCATGGCCAGAAGTGCCTGGTGCCGGATATCGCGGCCTGCATTGATAATGGCGCACACTTCCTCTTTGCTCAATACTTCCGGCAGTTTTTGAATGCGGGGTCGGGGCGGCATCCAAAAATCGCCAGACTTGCGCTTTAGAAATTTCAAATAAAAATGGTTCAGGGCGCTGAATGCAACATTGCAGGTGTTCCAGGAAAGTTTGCGTTCCTTCATCAAATACAGCAGATAGGCTTGTATCTGCTGGTTGGTCAATTTATCCGGGCTTTGGTTGTAATAGCGGGCCAGTGCGTTGACAGCCTGCATGTAAGAATCGATCGTACGGTCGGAGAATCGTTGCAGGGTCAGATAGTCATTGAATCTTTTGCGAAGTGGTGTGTTCATAATGCCTCCTTATCCTGGGTTTGATTGAAAAACCGGCTTCAAACCGGTGTCTAAGAAAGCATATAAAACAGTTTTGGCTTTTAAGGATATGAGAAAAAACGGCGAGAAAAGAACAGAAGTAATTGAATTGTAATCAGATAGGTATGCACATTTCCGCGAAGCGGTTTAGTTCAACCAGGCGTTTAATGCTCTTTTGTTTTTGTATCGCAACGTCCTTGGAATTGAATTCGGAGAATTAAAGGATGTGCAGAGAGCCAAGAAACCCCGGAAACTCCCGGTTGTGTTTACCAAGGATGAAATCCGGCAGATTATAACCCAACTGGACGGATACAAGTGGATAATGGCTCAGCTTATGTACGGCGCCGGGCTGCGGGTCATGGAATGTGTACGATTGCGGGTAAAAGACATTGATTTCGGATACGGGCAGATTCTTGTAAGAGACGGTAAGGGTGCAAAGGATCGGGTTACCATGTTGCCGGAGGTTTTGAAGGAACCGTTAAAGCGCCACATAGGAAAAAACCCGGGGGATATGCTATGGAGCTGACCCCGCGGCAGGAAAGTGTGTATCGGGTCATTTGCGACTATCACCGGAAGTATGGGTATTCGCCGAGTGTGCGGGAGATCTGCGATAGGCTCGGGCTTGCGGGGCCGGCCGGGGTGCACCGGATTTTGGGGGTGCTGGAGGAAAAAGGGGTGATTCGGTCTGCGGCGGGCAAGAAACGCTCGTGGGTGCCGGTGGATATGGAGCAGTGCAGGGGCATGCCGGTTGCCGGCACCATTGCCGCGGGAAAGCCTTTGGATGTATGGGACCGGCCGGATGAGCGAATTGGTGTTGATCCCATGCTTTACGGAAACCAGGATTGTTTTGCTTTGCGTGTGGTTGGCGATTCCATGATTGGGGCATATATTCTGGACGGGGATCTGGCGGTGATCCGGCCGCAGGCGGATGTGGATGACGGCCGGATTGCGGCTGTGCTGGTGGATGGGGTGCTGCCTGAGGCAACCTTGAAAATAGTGCGAAAAAAGCGCAATACTTTGGAACTGCACTCGGCCAACCCGGCATATAAGGCCATGCGGTTTTACGGGCAAAGAAAAAACCGGGTCACCATTGTAGGTTTATACGTGGGGCTGATCCGGCAAGGCGGGTGATGACAGCGGCCATGCGGGGCTTTCGGAGATTTTCCAATTGACTCGTTTTGTGCTTTGGTTTAGGTCAGAAGGGATATGTGGATGGATTTTGAAGCATTTTGTCTTATCACCCAAATGGAAAACACCAATGACACCTGCAGATTATCTGGCCGAAGTCGTATTTGCCGCCATGGAGGCGGGGGCCGCGGCCCTGGAAGTTTATGAAGAAGATTTTGAAGTAGAGGAAAAATCCGATCACTCCCCGCTGACCCTGGCCGACCGCCGGGCCCACGAGATTATCGCCGCCCGGCTAAAGCCTTTGCAGATTCCGGTTTTAAGCGAGGAGGGCAGAGATATTGCCTATGCGGAAAGAAAGAACTGGGAGCAATTGTGGATCGTTGATCCCCTGGACGGCACAAAGGAGTTTGTGAAAAAAAACGGCGAATTCACCATTAATGTCGCATTGGCGCAAAATGGCGTGCCGGTGCTGGGGGTGGTGTTTGTGCCGGTCAAGGATCATGTTTATTTTGCCGCACAGGGCAGGGGCGCATTTCTGGCAGACGGCGGGGATCTTCGGGGCCTTGATAAAACATCCGGAGCAGATGCGCTGATTTCGGTTTCCCGGCGCCTTCCGTTGGCGGATCTGCCGGCGCGGGCTTATACTGTGATGGGCAGCCGGTCTCATGCAAGTGAGGCGCTTCTGGCGTTTGTGGAGGAAAAAAAACGGGAGCACGGAGACCTGGAGTTTATTTCCGCGGGCAGTTCGCTGAAGTTCTGCATGGTGGCAGAGGGCCGGGCGGATCTGTATCCGCGCACCGGACCCACCATGGAGTGGGACACGGCCGCGGGCCAGGCAGTGGTGGAGCAGGCCGGAGGGGCGGTGCTGGAGTTTGAAAGCGGCAAACCCCTGGCATATAACAAGGAAAACCTTACCAATCCGTGGTTTATCGTGTATCGCACGGCTTAAAGACGGACAACAGGGCGGATAAACATGGCAGATACGCAGGCAGAGGCGCACGGCGGCGGGCTGGTCAATCTCATGGTCGATGAGGACCGGGCAGGGCTGTTAAAGGAAATCACCATGAACCTGCCGGACGTGAATTTGTCCGAGCGCAACATGTGTGACCTGGAGGTGCTGGCAACAGGCGGGTTTTCTCCTTTGGAAGGCTTTATGGTGCGGGCCGACTATGAGGCGGTGCTCGACCGGATGCGCCTGCAGTCCGGTGTGCTGTGGCCCGTGCCCATCTGCCTGGATGTGACCGCCGCCCGGGCTCAAAATCTGGAAGCCGGCCAGTCCGTGGCCCTGCGTGATCCCGAGGGATTTTTGCTCGGGGTGATGCATATTGAAGACATCTGGCCCGCAGAGCGGCAAAAAGAAGCCGAGATGGTCTACGGCACCACAGACACCAGCCATCCCGGGGTGGATTACCTGTTTAACCGGTCCGGGGATTACTACATCGGCGGGGCCATCGAGGTGGTCAGTCTTCCCATTCATTTTGACTTCAAACAGATGCGGCTGTATCCCAAAGAGGTGCGGCGGGCTTATGAAAAACTGGGCTGGCAGCGGGTGGTGGGTTTTCAGACCCGAAATCCGATACACCGGCCCCAGTTTGAGATGACCATCAAGGCCATGCGCCAGGCCCGGGCCAATCTGCTGATCATGCCCGTGGTGGGCATGACCCGGCCGGGTGACTTTGACCATTTCATCCGGGTGCGCTGCTGCCGGCATGTGACCGAGCATTACCCCTCAGACTCCCAGGTCACGACCCTGCTGCCGTTGGCCATGCGCCTGTCCGGGCCCAGGGATGCGCTGCTCGATGCCATTATTGCCAAAAACTACGGATGCACCCATTTTATCGTGGGCCACGACCATGCCAGCCCGGGCCGGAACAAAAGCGGAGGCCTGTTTTACCCTGCTGAGCGCTCCCGCCAGGTGGCGGCCGAGCACAGCGCGGAAATCGGCGTTGAGATCGTGCCGTTTGAGGAAATGGTGTATCTGCCATTTGAAGACGAGTACCGGAGCAAGGATCAGGTGGCGCCGGGCACGGACACCATTTCCCTGTCCGGATCCGATATCCGCCAGCGGGTCCGGGAGGGCAGAAAGATCCCGGAATGGGCCACGTTTCCCGAGGTGGTACAGGAGCTGCAGCGGGCCTATCCGCCCCCGGAGCGCCAGGGTTTTACGGTGTTTTTAACCGGGCTTTCCGGGGCGGGCAAATCCACCATTGCCAAGGTTTTATACTCCAAGTTCCTGGAGCGGGGCGACCGGCCCGTGACTTTGCTGGACGGCGATATTGTGCGGCGCAATCTGTCCAGTGAGCTCAATTTTTCCAAGGAACACCGCAACATCAACGTGCTGCGCATCGGTTTTGTGGCAAGCGAGATCACCAAGAACCGGGGTGTGGCCATATGCGCGCCCATTGCCCCTTACGAGGTCACCCGCAGGGAAATCCGGGGCACCATCGAGTCCTACGGCGGGTTTATCGAGGTGCACGTGAGCACGCCTATTGACGAATGTGAAAAGCGGGACCGAAAGGGCATGTATGCAAAGGCCAGGGCTGGGCTGATTTCCGGGTTTACCGGTGTGGATGACCCGTATGAGGAGCCTTCCAGCCCGGAGCTGCGCATTGATACCACTGATCTGACCCCGGCTGAGGCGGCTCAGGAGATTTTGCTGTTTTTGAGTAATAAGGGGTTTATTTAGTGATGAGTAATGAGTGATGGGTGATGGGTGACAAAGGCGGGTGACAGGTGACGGGTGACAAGACAAAGGCAGGTGACAGGTGACGCGTGACGGGTGACAAAGGCAGGTGACGGGTGACGGGTGACGGGTGACGGGTGACAGAGGGCGGAAGACAGAGGACAGAAGACAGAAGACAGAAGACAGAGAACAGAGAACAGAGAACAGAGGACAGAAGGCGGAAGAAAAAAGACAAGGAAGAGGGTTGGAAAGGGTTGGAGATGAAGGATAGTGTGATTGGGGTTATCGGGCTGGGGTATGTGGGGCTGCCGCTGGCTGTGGCTTTTGGCCGGAATTTCCGGACCATTGGATATGATATTAAGACGGATATTGTTGAAAGCTACCGCAGATGCGTGGATCCCACCGGAGAGCTGAGCGGCGATGAGCTGCGCTCAGCCAAGCGGCTGGAATACACCGACGGCCCGGAGCGGCTCAGGGAGGCGGACGTGATTGTGGTGGCTGCGCCCACGCCCATTGATATTGCCCGTCAGCCGGATCTCGGGCCCATTACCTCGGCCACCCGCACAGCGGGGCGGCACATGAAAGAGGGCGCGGTGGTGGTTTTTGAATCCACGGTCTATCCCGGCCTGACAGAGGAGGTCTGTGTGCCCATCCTTGAGGCTGAATCCGGACTTTCCTGGAAAACCGGGTTTCACGTGGGCTATTCTCCGGAGCGGATCAACCCGGGCGACAAGGAACACACCCTGGCCACCATTGTCAAGGTGGTGGCCGGAGACGATGAGCCGACCCTGGAGCTAGTGGCCGGGCTTTACGGCACCATTGTCACCGCGGGCGTGCACCGGGCCGAGTCCATCCGGGTGGCCGAGGCGGCCAAGGTCATTGAAAACACCCAGCGGGATCTCAATATCGCGCTGATGAACGAGCTGGCCGTGATTTTTGACAACCTGGGCATTGACACCCAGAACGTGCTCAAAGCCGCGGGCACCAAGTGGAATTTTCTGCCATTCAAGCCCGGGCTCGTGGGGGGGCACTGCATTGGCGTGGATCCCTATTATCTGACCTACAAGGCCGAAACCATGGGCTATCATCCGGAAGTGATCCTGGCGGGCCGCCGGATCAACGACCAGATGGGCAAGTTTGTGGTGGAAAAGACCGTAAAACTCATGTGCCGGGCCGGCCGCAGCATCATCGGCGGGCGGGTGGCCATTTTGGGCCTGACCTTTAAGGAGGACTGCGCGGATCTGCGAAACACCCGGGTCATCGACATTGTCGAGGAAATCCAGGCCTACGGCATCACGCCCTTGATCCACGACCCCCTGGCAGACCCGGCTGCGGCCCGCAGCATTTACGGCATTTCCATGTGCGGATGGCCGGACCTGCATGATCTGGATGCCGTGATCATTGCCGTGGCCCACCGGGAATACAGGGAAATGGCCGGGCAGGATTTTCTCAATCACCTGGTGCCCGGCGGATGCTTGATTGATGTCAAGGGCATGCTTGATCCGGCTGAGATCCGGCAAAACGGATTTTATTTCTGGCGGCTTTAGGGCCGCCAGTGCCGCCTATCCCCGTGTGGCTTCCTTGTATGCCGCGGTCTGCTTGCTGATAATGGCCGGCAGATCCGTGTTGTCCGCGTTTTCCTCGATGGTGCGCTCAAAGGCGCTTCCGATGACCACCCCGTCGGCAATGCCTGAAACCGCAGCCACATCCGCTGGCGTGGAAATGCCAAATCCCACGCAGACAGGCACGTCTGCCGATTGCCTGAGTTGGTCCACGTACTCGCCGATCTGGGTGAAATCCAGCCCCCCCGAGCCGGTCACCCCGGTCATGGAAACCATGTAGAGAAATCCCGATGCCCCGCCGGCAATCATCTGCATGCGGTCTTCCGGGGTGGTGGGGGCCACCAGGCGGATCAGGGAAAAGTCTTTCCCGGTCCAGGCGCCGGTGAACTCCTCGGATTCTTCCGGGGGCAGGTCCACCACCAACACCCCGTCTGCGCCCGCGGCAACGCTGTCTTTGTAAAACGCTTCGATGCCGTAGGCCATGATCGGGTTGTAATAGGAAAACAAAACAATGGGCACGTTTGATGTTTCCCGGATTTTTCGGGTCATCTCCAGCACCCGGCCCAGGTTCATGCCGGCTTTCAATGCCCGGGCCGATGATCGCTGGATCACCGGGCCGTCTGCCGTGGGATCGGAAAACGGCACGCCCAGTTCCAGAATGTCCACCCCGTTTTCACACATGGTCGAAACAATGGAAAGCGAGGTTTCCATGTCCGGGTCCCCTGCGGTGACAAAGCCCACCAGGGCCTTTTCCCCCTTATCTTTCAAACGTGCAAAAGTCTGTTCAATCCGTGTCATTGCATATGTCCTTTCCAAAAATCCCTGATATCCGTCTTCTTATCTCTGCCTTCCGCCCTATGCCCTCTGTCTTCCGTCTTCGGCCTTCCGCCCTCTGTCTTCTGCCCTCTGTCATCCGTCTTCCGACCCTTCTGCGTATTCCGCCACAATCCCCAAATCCTTATCCCCCCGCCCGGAGAGATTGACCACAATGACTCTGTCAGACGGGGCGTTTGCGGCAATGTCCATGGCCGCGGCCAGGGCATGGGAGCTTTCCAGGGCCGGGATGATGCCCTCGGTGCGGCACAGCTCGTAGAAGGCGGCCATGGCCTGATCATCGGTGATGCTCACGTAATTGACCCGGCCCAGGTCCTTGAACATTGAATGTTCCGGGCCCACGCCCGGGTAATCCAGGCCCGCGGAAATGGAATGGGCTTCGCTGATCTGACCGTATTGGTCCTGGAGCAGGTAGGATTTGGAGCCGTGGAGCACGCCCAGGGTGCCCGCGCCCAGGGTGGCGGCGTGTTTTCCGGACTCAATGCCCGTGCCCGCGGCTTCCACGCCGGTCATGGCAATGGCCGGATCATTGACAAACGGGTAAAACAGGCCCATGGCATTGGAGCCGCCGCCCACACAGGCCACCAGGTGATCCGGCAGGCGGCCGATTTCATTGATGGCCTGATCCCGGGTTTCTTCGCCGATGACTTTTTGAAAGTCGCGCACCATGGCCGGGTAGGGGTGGGGGCCGGCAACAGAGCCGATTACGTAAAACGTGTCGCGCACGGCCGATACCCAGTAGCGCATGGCCTCGTTCATGGCATCCTTGAGGGTGCCGGTGCCCGATTCCACGGGCACGACCTGCGCGCCCAGAAGCTCCATGCGGTTGACGTTGGGGGCCTGGCGGCGGATGTCTTCGGTGCCCATGAAGATCTTGCATTCCATGCCGAAAAACGCGGCCGCAGTGGCCGTGGCCACCCCGTGCTGGCCGGCGCCGGTCTCGGCAATGACCTTGGTCTTGCCCATGTGCCGGGCCAAAAGCGCCTGGCCCAGGGTGTTGTTGATCTTGTGGGCCCCGGTGTGGACAAGGTCCTCGCGCTTCAGGTAAATGGCACCGCCGCCGGTTTTCCGGGAGAGCCGCTCGGCAAAATACAAAGGCGTGGGCCGGCCGGCAAAGTCTTTTAACATGCCGTAAAGCTCTTTTTGAAACCCCGGGTCGCCGACGTGTGTGCGGTAGGCTTCATTTAATTCCAGCAGGGCCGGCATCAAGGTTTCGGCCACGTAGCGGCCCCCGTAAATGCCAAAATGGCCCCTTTCATCCGGGTATCGGGTAAAGTCGGTGTTTTCCTGCATGTTTTGGCTGCTGCCGGTATTAGACATCAGAATATTCTCCTTGTGGGATTTTCCGGTTTACAAAGACGCACCGCATAAATAAAGTCGCGCACCTTTTTTGTATCTTTTCTGCCCGGGGCCGATTCCACCCCCGAGCTGACATCCACCGCGTCCGGGGCGGCCCGGCCGATGGCTTGGGTTATGTTTTGCGGATCCAGCCCGCCGGCAATGATGGTGGGATGGTTTTGGGCAAAGGCCCGGGCCGCGGACCAGTCCCAGGTTTTTGCGTTGCCCCCGGGAAGCTTGCCCGAAGAACACTCCACCAGAAACGCCGGGGCGTTATAGGCCCCTGCCGCGTCAATGCCGGGCACGCCGTTGACATAAAGGCATTTGACAACAAACACATCATTTTCCCGCAGCCTTTGCACAAGCGCCGGTGACTCTTTTCCGTGGAGCTGGACCGCGGAAAGCCCGCAGGCAGCCGCGGTTTTTGTAAGCGTGTCAAAGGATTCGTTGACAAACACCCCCACCCGGGCCACGTGGGACGGGAGCACGGAGGCGATGCGCGCGGCCTGATCCGCGGTGACAAACCTGGGGCTTTTGGGATAAAACACCAGGCCCACGGCATCAGCGCCCCAGGCCGCGCAGGCAAGGGCGTCTTCCACGGCCGTGATGCCGCAGATTTTCACCTGGATGCGATCGTGTTTGATTTCCGGGAAATAGCCGGTATACATGATCTGTCTGTCCGTGTGGGGTTATCCGCCAATCAGGCGGGTTAAAAATTTTTCCGGATCATCGGCCGTAACCAGGCTCTCTCCGATCAAAAACCGGGAAATGCCGGCTTTGAGGTTTTGCTCAATGTCTTTTCTGGAGGAAATGCCGCTGGCCGCCACCGGGATCTGTCCGGGGCCGAGTTTTTTTGACAATGACATGGCGGTTTCAATGTCTGTGTCAAACGAGGCCAGGTTCCGGTTGTTAATGCCGATCACAGCGGCGCCAACATCTATTGCCGCCTCCAGATCGGCTTCGGTGTGCACCTCCACCAGGGCATCAATGCCGAGTTCGGCGCACAAGCCGGAAAATTCCAGGAGCTGCTGTCTGGACAATATGCGCACGATCAGCAAAACCGCGTCCGCACCCCAGGCCGCGGCCTCGTAAATCTGATAGTCGGATATCACAAAATCCTTGCGCAATACCGGCAGAAAACATGCGTTTCTGGCGGCCACGAGATCGGCCGGGCTTCCCTTGAAAAAAGCCCGGTCGGTTAGCACGGAAAGGGCGGCTGCCCCGCCGCGCTCATAGGCTTGTGCCAAGGCTGCCGGGTCCAGATCGGCACTGATGTCGCCTTTGGACGGCGAGGCCCGCTTGATTTCCGCGATAATGCGCACCTGATCGGCCGGCCCGGCCAGGGCGTCGTAAAAGGATCTGCGCTTGGCGGTTTTTGTCCGGGCCTGGTCTTTTAGCCCAGACAAGGGGGTTTGCGTGCGGCAGGCAGCCACCTCGTCTTTTTTGTGCGCCACGATCCGGTCTAAAATATCTGCGGCCATTTACGCGTTCTCCCGGGTAAATTCAATCAGTGCATTTAATTTATCCATGGCAGCGCCCGAGTCAATGGCGTTTTCAGCCAGGGTTACGCCGTTTTCAACCGATTCGGCTCGCCCGGCGGCCACAAGGGCGGCGGCCGCATTGATGATCACGATATCGCGGCGGGCGCTTTTTTCCCCGGAAAGAATGCTTTTGGTGATCTCTGCGTTTTGTTTCGGATCACCCCCGGCGATTTCCTCTGGTGCGGCCATGCGGCCGAAATAGGTCTCGGGTGAAATGTCATAGGTGGATATCTGCCCGTTGTTTAATTCACACACCCGGGTGGGGGCACACACCGAGATTTCATCCAGGCCGTCGTGTCCGTGGACCACCAGGGCCCGTTTGGTCCCCAGGCGCTGCAGGGCTTTGGCAAACATCTCTGTTAACTCCGGGGCAAACACGCCCACAAGCTGGCGGTTGGCTGCCGCCGGGTTGGTCAGGGGACCGAGCATGTTGAAAATGCTGCGCAGACCCACCTGCTTTCTGGCGTTTGCCGCGTATTTCATGGCTCCGTGGAATTTCGGGGCAAACAAAAACCCGATGCCGATTTCGGCAATGGCCTCCTCCACGATCTCCGGGTCAACGTCCAGGTTCACACCCATGGCCTCGAGCACGTCTGCGCTGCCGCACTGGCTGGAAATGGAGCGGTTTCCGTGCTTGGCCACCACCGCGCCCGCGCCTGCGGCCACAAACGCGGTGACCGTGGATATGTTAAAGGTCCCGGAGGTGTCTCCGCCCGTGCCGCAGGTGTCGATGACGTCCCGGGCCATGGTTTCGATGCGGATGGCTTTTTTGCGCATGGCCCGGGCCGCGCCGGCAAGTTCGGCATAGGTTTCGCCCTTGGTGGCCAGCGCGCCCATGAATGCCCCCACCTGCGCGTCTGTGGTGTTTCCGGAAAAGATTTCACCGAGCATGGCCGACATCTCCTCCTCGGTCAAATTGTTTCGCTGGTAAATCTTGTAAAGCAGGTCTCGGAACATGGCGGTCCTCCGTTTATGAATGGTTCTGGCCGGTGGTGCACATCTTGAGAAAATTTCGCAGAATCCGTTTGCCCGTGGGCGTCATGATGGATTCCGGGTGAAACTGGATGCCTTCTGTGGGATGCGTTTTGTGGCGAAGGCCCATGATTTCGCCGTCCTCGGTGCGCGCGCTGATTTTCATGCATTCGGGCAGGCTGTTTTCATCCACGGCCAGGGAATGATAGCGCATGGCGGCAAACGGCTTGCTGATGCGCGAAAATATGGTTTTTCCGTCCGCGGTCACAGTGGAGACCTTGCCGTGCATCAGTGATTTTGCGTGAATGATTTTTCCGCCAAATGCATGGGCAACCGCCTGGTGTCCCAGACACACCCCGAGTATGGGGATTTGGCCGGAATACCGGGCGATGGTGTCAACCGATAACCCGGCTTTTTCCGGGCTTCCCGGGCCCGGGGACACCACGATGCCGGAAACCGGGTTGGTGTCCGGATAGGCAATGTCAAAGGCATCGTTTCTGCGCACTTCGACTTCCGCGCCGAGCTGCCGCAGATACTGCACCAGGTTGTATGTAAACGAGTCGTAGTTGTCGATGACAAATATCATGTCCGCCCCTTATTGCAGTTGGTGTTGAACCAGTTCCAGGGCCCGGCCGATGGCCATGGCCTTGTTGACCGTCTCGGTGTATTCGGCCTCCGGGTCAGAGTCGGCCACGATGCCTGCTCCGGCCCGCACGGTCAGGCGGTTTTGGTTGATAGTGGCTGTGCGGATGGTAATGGCCAAATCCATGTTGCCGTGAAAGGAGATATAGCCCACGGCCCCGCCGTAGGGCCCCCGGGGTTCGGATTCCAGCTCTGAGATGATCTCCATGGCGCGAACTTTTGGCGCGCCGCTCAAAGTGCCGGCCGGAAAGGATGCGGCCAGCAGATCCCAGGCATCCACCCCTTCCATGAGATCGCAGGTGATGTTGGAGACCAGGTGCATCACATGGGAGTAGCGCTCCACCACCATCAGGTCCGTGACCTGCACTGTGCCGGTTTCCGCCACCCGGCCCAGGTCGTTTCTGCCCAGATCCACCAGCATGAGGTGTTCGGCCCGCTCCTTTTCGTCCTGGAGCATTTCGTCTGCCAGGGCCCGGTCCTCCTGCTCGGTTTTTCCCCTGGGCCGGGTGCCGGCAATGGGCCTTAAGGTGGCGATGTTGTTTTCCAGCCGCACCATGGTCTCAGGAGATGAGCCCACCAGCACGGTGTCATCCAGGTGCATGAAAAACATGTAAGGCGACGGGTTGATATAGCGCTGGGCCCGGTACAGGGCCGTTGCATCATCAAAGGTCCGGTTGGCGCAAAAGGGCTGGGAGATCACCGCCTGGATGATTTCGCCGTCTTTTATGCGGGATTTGGCAATCTCCACGTTTTTTTTGTAAACCGACGCGTCATGGACCGGCTCCAGGCTCACAGGTTCGGCGGCGTTTTGGCCGGCCGTGCTGCGGGCGGTTTTTTCCAGGATGGTATTTTGAAGCGCGTCAATGCGCTGTTCGGCGGCCTGGTAGGCGGCTTGTGGGTCTGCGTTATCGTTTTTAAAACAGATGGCCACCATCATGAGCGTATTTTTGATGTTGTCGAAAATCAGCATCTCATCGGGGATCACAAAGTCGGCCATGGGCTGGTTTTCCGGCAGCCGGTTTTCAATGGCTTCGAAAAAGCACACGGTTTCATAGGAAAAATAGCCCACCAGTCCCCCCCAGAATCGGGGCAGTTCCGGGATGATTGCGGGGTTGTAGCGCTGCATGATCCCGCGCAGAACCGTGAGGGGATCGCCATTGTGCTCGATTTTTTCGGTCTGGCCGTTTTTTTCGGTTTCCACGCTGTGGGCATACACCCGGACCCGGGTGCGCGCAGATGTGCTCAGGAAACTGTACCGGCCCCAGCGCTCCCCGCCTTCCACGCTTTCGAGCAGAAATGCCGGGGACTGGTTGGAATACAGCTTTTTGATCACCGATACCGGGGTTTCCATGTCCGCCAGAATCTCCCGGCAGACCGGCACCACGTTGTGGCGGCGGAAATATTGTTCAAACGTGTCTTTGTCCGGAAACTGTCGCAGCCGCATGTGAGATGCTCCTTTTAAAAAATGCCTGTTGTCGGTTCCGAGTTGGGTGTAAACAAAAAAGGCCGCGGGTTTGCCCCGCGGCCTTTTTGTGTGCTTTTTTTGAAAATAAAAAAGACCGGGGGCTTAAGGGGCCGCCTCGGTCTTTTTGCTTGCGCTATGGCTGATTCAAACCGGTTTAAAGGCAGACCCCGCTATGCTGGTCCGCCACCACCAGTTCTGGTTTGTTTTCATTGTCTGCACATCAAATAAACACATGAGTTTTTCCGATACAGTCAAATACATTCGGGCCCGATGGCCGGTTTGTTTAAATTTGTATGTTTCAGGAATCAATAAAAGCTTTTTAACGGATTTGTCAAGCAAAAATTTGTGCGGGTTTTTCATTTGTGTTTGAAGCTACATTTCGGTATGAATCCTTTAAATATGATGGCGCCGTAAAAAGTTCAATATCTGCGTTACGCGCAATTTCTCAGAATTTCACGTACGGCCAAGTACGCTGCATTCTTCGAAATTGCGCAAGCCTTGATCTTGAACTTTTTACAGCGCCATCTGAAATCAGACTTCCAAGGAAGCCCTTGGCCGCAGCCCAGGACCGAACACTGCAAATAACTTTTTGCCGCATGCTTAAAAGTTTTGATTTTATTTTTTTGAACCTTGAACCTTGAACTTTGAACCTTGAACGAAGTTATTTAGAAGCTTTTTACGGTGCCATCAATTGTCAGGATAACAGGAACTCAAATGATAGCAGAAATTATTTCAACCGGAGACGAGGTGCTGACCGGCACGGTGGTGGATGCCAATGCCGCCTGGATCGCAGGCCGCCTTTATGAAACCGGCATTGCCGTGGGCCGTCATGTGTGCGTGGGCGATGACATGGAGCGTTTGACAGACGTGCTTTTCGAAACCGGGCAGCGGGCCGATATCGCCATTGTTACCGGCGGGCTGGGGCCCACCGTGGATGATATCACCGCTTCGGCCGCAGCCCGGGCCGCCGGGGTGGAAATGGAGCGCAACAACCAAGCCATGGCCTACATGGAAGCGTTTTTCAAACGCTTTGACCGGCCGGTTTCCGATTCTGACGCAAAACAGGCCCTGCTGCCGCAAGGTGCTTCGCCTTTGCTCAATTCCGTTGGCACGGCCCCGGGTTTTACCCTAAAGATCGGCAATTGCCGGTTTTTCTTTTTGCCCGGGGTGCCTTTTGAGATGCGGCAGATGATGGCCGATCATGTGATTCCCAGCCTTGAGGCGGATGCAGCCAGAAACGGCACCGGCAGTTTTTACCGGGAAAAGCGGCTGTCTTTGTTCGGTCTGCCCGAGGCCCATGTCAACGAGCGGCTCGCTGACTTGACAGGATCATTAGACGATGTAAAACTAGGTATGCTGGCCGAATTTCCTGTGATCCACGTCAAACTCGCAGCCTCGGGAACAGATAACAGTGCCCTGGATTCCGCAGTCAGCGTGGCCGCAGACCGGGTGCGCGAGCGGGTGGGCGATTATGTCTTCTCCGAGACCGGCCAGAGCATGGAAGAGGTGGTGGGCGAGCTTTTGGCCCGGCAATCCGCAACCCTGGCCCTGGCCGAATCCTGCACCGGGGGCATGATCGCCAGCCGGATCACCAATGTGGCCGGAAGCTCCCGGTATTTTCTCAGCTCGGTGGTGACCTATTCCAATGACGCCAAAATGCGCATGCTCGGGGTCTCGGCCCATACCCTGGAAACTTTTGGCGCGGTGAGCGAACAAACCGCCCGGGAAATGGCAGAGGGGGCAAGGCGCGTGGCCAATGCGGATTACGCGGTTTCTGTCACCGGCATTGCCGGTCCCGGCGGGGGTACGGCAGAAAAACCCGTGGGCACGGTTTGCATAGGGCTTTGCGGCCCGGAGCAGAGCTTTGCCAGGCAATACAAATTTCCGTTTGAAAACCGGATGGCCAATAAGCGCATATTTGCCGAAACCGCACTGAATCTTTTGCGCAAAACATTGATTTCACAACTTTGAAGCACGAACAAGGATGACATATGGGATGGCTTGGAAAAATGGTTGGCGGCACCATTGGATTTGCTTTGGGCGGACCCCTGGGCGCCATCGGAGGGGCGGCTCTCGGGCACCTGATGGATGCCGACAATGGCCAGCAGCAGCGGGTGCTGCCCAATGAGGCGCAGATGTCGTCCCAGGGAAAGGCACAATTGACCTTTTTTGTGGCGGCATTTTCCATGCTGGCAAAGCTGGCCCGGGTGGACGGGCAGGTCACGGATGAGGAAATGGCTTCCATCCGCAGATTCATGGCCCAGGATCTGCACCTCAATGCCGAAAGCCGCCAGATGGCGGAAAAAATATTTTACACGGCTTTAAATGCGCCCCAGACTTTTGACGACTTTGCCCTGCAGTTCTACCAGCAGTTCCATGACCGGCCCGAGCTTCTGGAGTTGATGATCGATATTCTGCTTCGGGTCTCGGTGGCAGACGGCACCATGGACAAAAGCGAAGAGGCGCTCATTGAAACCGCGGTGCGCACCTTCCGGCTGCCGGATGCGGATTATCAGAACATGAAGTCGCGATACGTATCGGTTTCAGAAAAATATTATTCCGTGCTCGGGGTCAGTCCGTCTGATGACAATGATACCATCAAAAAGCAGTACCGCAAGCTGGTGCGGGACTACCATCCCGACACCATTGCCTCCAAGGGGCTGCCCGAGGAATTTGTCCGGTTTGCCCATGACAAGTTTCGGGAAATCCAGGAGGCCTGGGAAGCCATTGAAAAGGAAAGAAATCTGTAAAAATAGGGGAGGTTTCATTGCTGACCATTCGTTCGGGCGATCCAAAGGCGATCAAGACCGATCTCATGCTGCTGCTTGTCTGCGAGGACACGGCGCTATACAACGATGCAAAAATGCTGGCGCTCATTGACCAGGGGCGGCAATATCCCGAGTTTTCCGGAAAATCCGGCGATGAGATGATCCTTTATGCACCGGCCGGGACAAAGGCGCAGCGGGTCATGCTGGCGGGCCTGGGCAAAGCCGGGGATGTTACGGCGGAAAGCCTTCGCCGGGCTGCGGGAAAAGCCGTTGGCAGGGCCGTGAACGCGGATATGTCCGGTCTTCTGATCTGCATGCCCGAGGCCCGGGCCTGCGGCGTGGAGCCCGGGGACGCGGCCGAAGCCCTGATGGAAGGCGCTGTTTTGGCCAATTACCGCTTTGATTTTTACAAAAAGGAAAAACTCCATAATGCACTGAAATCCATTGCGTTTGCCGTTGCCAAGGATTTTGCCGGCCAGGCCCGGAGCCTGGCGCAGAAAACCGAAATCGTCTGCAAAGGCACCCACATGGCCAGAAACTGGGTGAGCATGCCGCCCAATGACAAGCGGCCGGCACGCTTTGCCCGCTCCATTGTCAAGGCGGCTGAAAAACATCCCCTGGAGGCCGTTGTCCTGGATAGCGGTGATCTGCGGAAAAACAAGATGCAGGCGCTTCTGGCCGTGGCCGCCGGAAGCAGCGGCCGGCCCCAGATGGTGATTCTCGACTACAAGCCCGAAACATGGGATCAGACAGTGGTGCTTGTGGGCAAGGGTGTGACATTTGATTCCGGCGGTATTAACTTAAAGCCGGCATCGGGTTTGGAAACCATGAAGCAGGACATGGCCGGGGCCGCGGCCGTGGCCGCAACCATGATTGCAACAGCCCGGACCGGCTCCGGCAAGCGGGTGGTGGGGGTGATGCCCCTTGTGGAAAACATGCCTTCGGGCAATTCCTATAGGCCGGGCGATATCGTCAAAACCGCATCCGGCAAAAGCGTTGAAATCGGCAACACCGATGCCGAGGGCCGGATGATTCTGGCAGATGCACTTCATTACGCCATCGGCCAGTACAGACCGGATGTGGTCATTGACATGGCCACCCTCACAGGCGCCTGCGTCGTGGCCCTGGGCGAAAAGATCGCTGGTGTGTTTTCCACGGATACGGACCTGGCAGAGGCCATTTCACAGGCGGGTCAAAAAACCCACGAGCGGTGCTGGTCCATGCCCATGCCCGAAGATTACCGGGAAAACCTGAAAAGCGATTTTGCAGACCTGAAAAACGTGGGCAAAAACCGCTATGGCGGGGCCATTGCAGCGGCATTGTTTTTGTCTGAATTCACCAAAGGTTCGCGCTGGGCCCATATCGATATTGCCGGTCCGGCTTATGCGGCCAAGGGAAACGACTATTGCGGGCCCGGGGGCACGGGCTTCGGGGTTCGGCTGCTTTGCCGCGTGATTGAAAATCTGTAACCTTAAAAAGGACGGTCTCCAAATTGGAATTCAAAAAGGTACTGGTCACGGGCGCGGCCGGGTTTATCGGGTATCATCTGGCCGCCCGTCTGGCAGATGAAGGCAAAACCGTTGCAGGATTGGACAACCTCAACGCCTATTACGACGTGGAGCTCAAAAAGGCCCGTTTAAGACGGCTTGAACAAAAGCCCGGGTTTTCCTTTCACCGCATTGATCTGGAAGACCGGGATGCGTTAAACCGTTTGTTTACCGAGGGCAAGTTTGACGTGGTGGTCAACCTGGCCGCCCAGGCCGGGGTGCGCTATTCCCTGGAAAACCCCCATGCCTACGTGGACGCCAACCTGGTGGGATTTGTCAATCTGCTGGAATGCTGCCGCCATTTTAACGTTTCCCACTTTGTTTTTGCCTCGTCGAGCTCCGTATACGGGGCCAATACCAAAATGCCGTTTTCCGTTCATGACAACGTGGACCATCCGGTTTCCCTGTATGCGGCCAGCAAAAAGGCAAATGAACTCATGGCCCACACCTACAGCCACCTTTACGGGATGCGCTGCACGGGCCTGCGTTTTTTTACCGTTTACGGGCCCTGGGGCCGGCCGGATATGGCGCTTTTCCTGTTTACCCGGGCCATACTGGAGGGCAGACCCATCCAGGTATTCAATCACGGCCGCATGCAGCGGGACTTTACCTATATTGACGATATCATCGAAGGCGTGGTCCGGGTCATGGGCAAACTGCCGGAGCCGGACCCGGACTGGAGCGGGGACAGCCCGGATCCGGGCACCTCGTATACGTCTTACCGGGTCTATAATATCGGCAACAATCGTCCGGAAAAGCTCATGGATTTTATTCGTGTACTCGAAGAGGTCCTGGGAAAAGAGGCGGAAAAAGAGTATCTGGACCTGCAGCCCGGAGATGTGCCGGCGACGTGCGCAGACATTGACGATTTATACAATGCCGTGGGATTTCGGCCAATGACGTCCATCCAGGAAGGCATCCAACGGTTTGTGGACTGGTATCGGGATTATTACAGCGTATCGCTGCCATGAACAAAACCCTGATTGCCATCGGAATCGCCATTGCCGTCATCGGTGTTTTCTGGCCGTGGATTGCCCGGCTTCCCGTCGGGCGGCTGCCCGGAGACATCATCATTGACCGGCCCGGGCTGAAACTCTACATTCCCGTGACCACCATGATTGTCATCAGCGTGGTGATATCTGTTGTTCTCTGGATTTTGCGGAAATAGGGGAAAGAAAAAAATGGTACGCCCGGCAGGATTCGAACCTGCGACTTTCAGCTCCGGAGGCTGACGCTCTATCCCCTGAGCTACGGGCGCACACGGCATGAAACATAAAAGATCGTTTTTCAGAAGTCAAGCAGGAATTGCAGGCCGCCGGCAATGATTGTGGGCAAGGGTCAAAAATGCCCGCTTTTACACGGGTTCCGGCGCCCCGGCGCCTTCCAGGGCCGCCTTTGCTTCCCCCACCACGTAAAGTGACCCCGCAACACAGATCAGATCCGTGTCTGCTGTGGTCTCCATGGCGTAAAACACCGCATCCCTGACACTTTCGACAATCTCCACATGATCGGTGAGTTTTTTTACCCCGGCTTCGATCACCCGGGTCGGCAGACTTCTGTCGATCACCGGCCGGGTCACGATAACCCGCTGGCACAGGGGCACCAGGGTGTTGAGCATGGCCTGACAGGGCTTGTCATCGAGTATGCCGATGACAAGGGTGATGTTTTTGTTCGGAGCCGTATCCGAGAGAAAGGCCGCAAGCCTTCTGGCGGCAATCAGGTTGTGGGCCCCGTCGAGGATCATGGGCGGGGTGGTGTCAACCATCTCCAGGCGTCCAGGCCACCGGACATTTGCAAGGCCGTCCTTGATGTCAGACACATCAATGGCAGTGCCCTGATCCATGAGCACTTCGCAGGCCGCCAGCACCAGGGCGGCGTTGTCGAGCTGGTGTATGCCTTGCAAAGAAGAGCGCATGTCGGTCCACTTGTGATCAATACCCGTGTAGGTGAAGCTGAAGTTGCCGGCATCGGCTTTGGGACTGCGTCTTACCCGAAAATCCTTGCCTTTGCGGAAAACCGGCGCATTGTTGCGCGCTGCTGTCTTTTCAATGACCTCAATGGCCGATTTCTGGTGTACCCCTGTGATCACCGGGGTGTCGGGCTTGATGATCCCGGCTTTTTCACCGGTGATCTGGGCGATGGTGCTTCCCAGGTAAAACCGGTGTTCCAGGGAAATGTTGGAAATGATGCAGAGTCTGGGCTGCAAAATGTTTGTGGCATCCATGCGCCCGCCCATGCCGGTTTCGATTACGGCCCAGTCCACCTCAGCCCTGGCAAAGGCGTATAAGGCCATGGCCGTGGTATACTCGAAAAAGGTGGCCTCGCGCTCTTTCGGGGCCGCAGCTTTGGCGGCATGCCAGGCATTTACCACTTCCTGATCGGAGATGTATTGGTTGTTGATGCAGATGCGTTCGTTAAACCGCACCAGGTGGGGCGATGTGTAGAGCCCCACCCGCAGGCCGGCAGCCTGCAGGATAGCCGCCAGTGCAGAGGCAATAGAGCCCTTGCCGTTGGTTCCGGCCACGTGGATGCAGGCAAATTTGCGTTCCGGCCGGTCCAGGGCTTTGAGCATGGCATCGATGATGTCCAGGCCCAGTTTGATGCCGAACCGGCGCAGGCCAAACATTTCTGCCAGGCATTTGTGATATTGGC
Organism: uncultured Desulfobacteraceae bacterium; assembly: GCA_964613595.1. Classification (GTDB taxonomy): domain Bacteria; phylum Desulfobacterota; class Desulfobacteria; order Desulfobacterales; family Desulfosalsimonadaceae; genus Desulfosalsimonas. Next base: position 20,900 of record CAZTHW010000003.1, read on the forward strand.
TTTGGGTCATTGATTTTTCCCGTTACAGGTGCGTAAAAAACCCGGAAGCCGTCAGTGCCTTCCGGGTTTTTTGATCAATATGGTACTTTCTTTCATTTTCATGCTTTGGTCCTGCCGGCATCAAGATCTGCGGGTTCGCATCCGCTTTTTGGCTTCTGCAATCCGCTGCCGCCGCTGGGCTTCACGCTTCTTGCGGCGTCTGTACTCGCTGGGTTTTTCGTAGTTCTTCTTGAGCCGCAAACGCTTGAACAGACCGTCGTTCTGAATTTTTTTCTTCAGAATGCGCATGGCCTTCTCAAGGTCGTTGTCTTCCACTTTGACCGCGATTTCCTTCAAATATTTCAACCCCCTTTACAAAGAAATTTAGTTACGCTGTATTCTAATATTTTCTATAAAAATGTCAAACCTTCGTGGACCATGCCGCCGGCTTGCGGCCGGTTCGGATCTGATGCCGGTTTATCTGCTGCAGTGTTACTTGGGAAGCTTGGAGACCAATTCGTCTGCCACTTCCGGAACGCTGTTTTTGCCGTCCAAGGTGATGTAGGTCATGGACGGATCGTTTTCCGCCAGATCCCGGAAATAATAGGCAGCTGCAAGGGTGCCGGTTTCATCGTCATAATAGATGCCGTGGCGCTTGTCAATGGCGGCTTCATCCTGGTCATCCGAGCGGGTCTGCAGCTCGCCGCCGCACACCCGGCACTTGTCGCCGTCGGGCTTGATGGCATCGATGAAGATGTTGTTGGGATGGTTGTTGTCATTGACGCAAAGACGGCGGCCCATGATGCGGTTTTTGGCGATTTCCCGGTCCAGCTCGATTTCCACAACGATATCCAGGTTCATGCCGGCTTGTTTCAGGGCTTCGTGGAGCTTGACAGCCTGGTTTTTGTTTCTCGGAAAGCCGTCGAGCAGCCAGCCGTTTTTGCAGTCGTCTTCCTTGAGCCTGTCGAGGATCATGGGGATGGTGATGTCATCGGGCACCAGTTCGCCCTTGTCAATATAGGCCTTGGCCTGCTTGCCCATTTCTGTTCCGCCCTTGATGTTTTCGCGGAAAATGGCCCCGGATTCAATGTGGGGGGTCTTGAATTTTTCCTTGAGAATGGCTCCCTGTGTTCCTTTTCCGCTCCCGTTGGGTCCGAAAAACAAAATGTTCATCGCCTTTTTCTCCTTTTGCCCAAGGTTGATGTCAAAAACATGCGATTCAATACATTATCTGTACGCCGGATTACATTTTATCCGTTTGCAAAATTTTTTTATATATTAAAATGATGGCATTATGTCAAGCATCCTTTTGAGTTTCAACGATTTTCCGGGCCAGTTCCAGGGCCTGTTCCCTTGATGCGATACAGCCCGCCAGCCGGTTTTCCTCAACCTTTGCCAGAATTTCGGCAAACAGGGGCGAGGGCGAAAGGCCCAGTTCGCCCATCAGGTCATGGCCGGTGAGCAGCCGGGGCCGGGTGCAGGCCGGCAGATACACGGTGCGGTAACGCTCAAGCAGGCCGGCGGCAAAATCCATAAACTGCGTATCCGTGTATTTTTTTTTGCCGGCCATGTCAGCGGCTGCCAGCATCAGCAGGTCAGGCGTGTGGGGCCGGGTTTTGATGAAAAACCGGGTCATCGCCCGGGTGGTGAGTGCATCGCGCTGTTGGGCCGTGTAAAGAAAAAGCGGCCGGATGTGATGGCGGATCAGAAAGGTGACATAACCGGCATCAGCGCAGGAAAATCTCAGGCGGCGGCAGATCTGTCCGGCCATTTGCGCCCCGGCCCGGGGGTGATGATAAAAATGGATGCGGCCCTGGTCATCTGTTGTTCGGGTCTGGGGCTTTCCGATATCATGGAGCAGGGCGGCATATTTGAGCAGTTCCACGGCTGACGGGAATGTCAGCAATCCCGCGTTTTTCCTGTCTGTGGTCAGGGCAGGGCGGTTTTGGTGCAGCATCTGCTCCAGTCCCCTGTATACCGCCATTGTGTGGTCAAATACGTTAAATTCATGGTGCCGGTTCTGTCCGCAATTTTTCAGAGCTTCGATTTCCGGAAACAGGTTTCCCAGAAGTCCGGCCCGGTCCATCTGAGAAATCCATTGTGCCGAATCCCGGGTTTGGAGGATTTTTTGCCATTCATCCCGGATTCGCTCGCCTGCCACCAGCCGGATTTGCGCGGCTTTTTGGGAAACCGCTGCAAGAGTTTCCGGATCAATGGCAAATCCGAGGGTTGCGGCCATGCGAAAGGCCCGCAACAGGCGCAGGGGATCATCATCCAAAACCGTTTTGCCGGTCATGCGGATCACCCTGCGGTCAAGGTCTTTGCGGCCGCCGGCCGGATCAATGAGCCGGCCGGATGGCAGGGATACAGCCATGGCATTGATTGTAAAATCCCTGCGCAACAGATCTTCGGAAATGGTTTGCCCCTGGATGGCAGCAATGTCAAAAACATGGCCGGCGCTGACCACCCGGTGGATAATTTGCTTTTTTTTGCCCAAAACCACGACCCGGCTTCCTTCAGCTTCTGCAATGGCCCGGGCCAGGCCGGCTGGGTCGCTTTCCACGGCCAGGTCCCAGTCTGCGCAAGGACGGCAAAGCAGCTGATCCCGGACGGTTCCCCCAACCAGATAGACGCCGGATTGTTCCGGGATCTGTGAAAGAAGCGGCTGCGGCAAAAATTTGGTATTGATCAAAGGCATTTTTTCATATATGGAGTTATTCTTTTCGCGCTTTAGGGTTGTTTTCCCGGGGGGACCCGCTGTTCGGATCGGATTATTGATTCATAGCTTAAAAACAGGGTGCGTGCAATGGGCAGGCAACAGACATCCCCGGAACAACCCTCCCGGCTGATCAAAATCGGGGTGACCGGGGGGGTGGGTTCCGGCAAATCCCTGGTCTGCCGGCGCCTCCAGGAGTCGGGCGTACCTGTTGTCAGCGCGGACCAGTTGGCCAGGCAGGCGGTTGAGCCCCATACCCGGGCCCACAAACAGATTGTCGAGCGGTTCGGCAAAGAGATCCTTGCGGCTGACGGCACCATTGACCGGCCCCGGCTGCGGCAGATCATCACTCAGGACGAGGCGGCCCGCAGGGACCTTGAAAGCTATGTCCACCCTGAGGTGGGCGTGCAGATGCAGGCGCATTTCAGGTCAGCGGCCGCGCAGGGCGCATGGCTGGCGGCAGCCGAAGTTCCCCTGCTGTTTGAAGCCGGCCTGCAGGACCAGTTTGATGCGGTGATTCTGGTTTCCGGCGATACCGAGGTTCGTATCAACCGGATCATGCAGCGAGACAATGTAAGCCGGCAGCAGGCCCAATCCCTGATGCACATCCAGATGAATGAAGCCCAAAAGCGGCGGATGTCTGATTTTATCATTGAAAACAACGGAAGCCTTGATGAAATGCATGGCCAGGTGGACCGGGTACTGGAAAAACTTGCGGAAAAGTATAAAAAAATAGGCGAAAATGGTTGACAGGACCTTTTATCTGACTTATTGGTAAACAAAACGCTCCTGCCTCCTGGACGTTTGTTTTGCGCGAATCCTTCTTCAACATCTTAAAAACCAATCAGGCCTCATAATACCTAAAGTTTTAAGAAGACACATAATTTCTATATCCGGCTTTGCAGCTTTCCTGTTGTTCGTTTTACAGTTTTGTCTCTGTTGCCGGCAATGCGCAGGGCTTCAAACATCCGGCTCCATCCGGGTGAAACACCGCAGGATCACTGCACGCCTGACATACAACCCAATTTTGAAATGAATCGGAGAAAACACAGGAATGGGATTACATGAACATCGTTGAACTGAAAAACAAAAAAATCAATGAACTGACCCGGATGGCCAAGAAGTTTAACATTGAAAACGTCGGCCGGATGCGAAAGCAGGAGCTGATTTTTTCACTGCTTCAGGCCCACATTGAAAAAAACGGCCTCATCTACGGAGAGGGCACCCTGGAAATTTTGCCTGACGGTTTCGGTTTTCTGCGGTCCCATGACTGCAATTACCTTCCGGGCCCGGATGATATCTATGTGTCGCCTTCCCAGATCCGCCGGTTCAGTCTTAAGACCGGAGACACGGTCTCCGGCCAGATCCGTCAGCCAAAGGACTCGGAACGCTATTTTGCCCTGCTCAAGGTGGAAGCCATCAACTTCGAGGAGCCCGACGCCGCCCGGGACAAGATCCTGTTTGACAATCTCACGCCCCTGTTTCCGGAAAAAAAGGTAAAGCTCGAGCGGGAGCCGGACAATTACTCCATGCGGATCATGGACCTGATGACCCCCCTGGGATTCGGCCAGCGCGGTTTGATTGTCTCCCCGCCCCGTACCGGAAAGACCATGCTGCTCAAAAACATTGCCAACAGTATTATCGGCAACCACAAAAACGTGGTTCCCTTTGTGGTGCTCATTGATGAACGGCCCGAGGAAGTCACTGACATGCAGCGTTCCGTGGATGCGGAGGTGGTTTCCTCCACATTTGACGAGCCGGCTGAGCGTCATGTGCAGGTGGCGGAAATGGTGGCTGAAAAGGCCAAACGCCTGGTGGAGCACAAAAAGCACGTGGTGATCCTGCTCGACAGCATCACCCGCCTGGCCCGGGCCTACAACATGACCGTACCCTCCAGCGGCAAGCTGCTTTCCGGCGGTGTGGACGCCAATGCCCTGCACCGGCCCAAGCGGTTTTTCGGCGCAGCCCGAAATATCGAGGAAGGCGGCAGCCTCACGGTGATTGCCACGGCCTTGATTGATACGGGAAGCCGCATGGACGAAGTGATTTTCGAGGAATTCAAGGGCACCGGCAACATGGAGCTGCACCTTGACCGCAAACTTTCCGACCGCCGCATGTACCCGGCCATTGACATCAACCGCTCCGGCACCCGCAAGGAAGAACTGCTGCTTGATGCCGACGCGCTTAACCGTGTCTGGATCCTGCGCAAGCTGCTCTCTCCCTTAAATCCTATTGACAGTCTTGAATTTTTGCTCGATAAGATGAAGGGCACAAAGACCAACAAGGAATTTCTCGACGCAATGAATTCCTGAAAATCTTGAACGTTGAACCTTGAACGTTGAACCTTGAACCCGAACCAACGCTGAGGTGTTTGAAATGAAAAAAGCGATTCATCCGGAATACAAAACCACTACCATCCGGTGTGCCTGCGGCAACGAGGTGACCGTCGGTTCCACCCGCGAGGATATCTCCGTTGAAATCTGCTCCCAGTGCCATCCGTTTTACACCGGCAAGCAGAAGCTGGTGGACTCGGCCGGCCGCATTGAGCGGTTCCGCCGCAAGTATGCCAAATTTCAGCAAGACGACAAGAAATAATCAGGATTTACACGGTTCATGTTAGAACGACTCGACGGCATAGAAAGACGCTATCAGGAGCTTGAAAGCCTGCTTAGCGATCCGGAAGTGGTGGGCAACCGCGAACTGTATCCCAAATATGTTCGCGAGCATTCCGAGCTGGGAAAGATCGTGGAGGTCTACCGGGAATACGACCGGGTATGCCAGGAACTCGATCAGAGCCGGGAACTGCTTTCAGATCAGGACCCGGAGATAAAAGAACTGGCCAGAAACGAGATCGACAGCCTGGAGCAGGAAAAAGACCGCCTGGAACAGGACCTCAAAAAGCTTCTGATTCCCAAGGATCCCAATGACGACAAAAACGTGATCCTGGAAATCCGGGCGGGTACGGGCGGCGAGGAAGCCGGCCTTTTTGCCAATGATCTGTTTCGCATGTACACGCGCTATGCCGAGGCCAAGAACTGGAAAATCGAGTTGATGGACGCCAACTGGAACGACTCGGGCGGGCTCAAGGAAGTCATTGCCATGGTCAAGGGACAGGGGGCCTTCAGCCATCTGAAATATGAAAGCGGCACCCACCGGGTCCAGCGCGTTCCGGCCACCGAGGCCCAGGGACGGATCCACACCTCTGCCGTGACCGTGGCGGTTCTGCCTGAGGCTGAGGATGTGGAAGTCCATATCGATCCCAGTGAAATCCACGTGGATGTGTTCCGCTCCAGCGGGCCGGGCGGCCAGTCGGTGAATACCACGGATTCCGCGGTTCGCCTGACACACCTGCCCAGCGGACTGGTTGTGATCTGCCAGGATGAAAAGTCCCAGCACAAAAACAAGGCCAAGGCCATGAAAGTGCTGCGAGCCCGGCTCTTTGATATCCAGCTCCAGGAGCAGAACGACAAGATTTCCCAACAGCGGCGCAACCAGGTGGGCAGCGGCGACCGCAGCGAGCGGATCCGCACCTATAATTTTCCCCAGGGCCGGGTGACCGACCACCGCATCGGCCTGACCCTCTACAAGCTGGAACAGGTGCTTCAGGGGGCTTTGGACGAAATCATCGACGAGCTGGCCACTTTTTACCAGGCGCAGGCATTACAAAATGAGCAAACCCAGTCCCCGGAAAATGCCCACATGGACCGTGCTTGACGCCCTGCAGTGGACAGCCGGATATTTTGACACCCACGGAATCGACTCCCCCAGACTGACAGCAGAGATTCTTCTGGCCGCGGTGCTGCAGACCACGCGCATTGATCTTTACATGCGCCATGATCAGCCCCTGGCAGAAGAAGAACGGGCTGCTTTCCGCCAGATGATCCGCCGCCGGGTCAGCCGTGAGCCGGTGGCTTATATACTGGGTGAAAAGGAGTTTCTGGGCCGCAGCTTTACCATTACACCTGATGTGTTGATTCCCAGACCCGAAACCGAGCACCTGGTGGAAGCCGTACTTGAGCGCCTGCCGGAAGATGACGGTCACAGCCGAAAAATTCTGGACCTGGGCACCGGCTCCGGGGCCATTGTTGTCTGTCTTGCCGCACAAAGGCCCGGAAACCGATATTTCGCCGTGGACCGTTCGCTTGCCGCTCTGCAGGTGGCACGGAAAAACGCCGCAGCCCATAAGGTGGCCGGTCTTATTGATTTTTTCGCCGGCAGCTGGTTGTCTCCGGTAAATGCCGGTTGTGCCGGTTTTGACATGATTGTCTCCAATCCGCCTTATATTCCGTCTGCCCTGTTCGGTGATCTGCAGCCGGAAGTGGGGCAATACGAACCCCGCATGGCACTGGACGGTGCTGAAGAC
>CAZTHW010000004.1:0-26152 GCA_964613595.1 uncultured Desulfobacteraceae bacterium
GTATAGTTCCACCTGCCTGGGCGGCGCCTGAAATACGCCGCATCCCTGAAGCAGCATCACGGCAAGGATTGCTGTCAGTTTGTAAAACATGCCTTTATTCATTTTTGTCTTTCCCTGTTTTGCATGTGCATACCTGCTATTTGTCCTCCGGTGCCACGGTTTTTTCCGGAAGGGGCTCGCCGAAAATGATCCGTGAGGGCTGCCGGTTTAACTGCTCGATCAGGCGGTTGAGAGTGGCGGATACGGATTCGAGATCTTCCAGAATTTGCATCATACGCCGATCGTATTTCGCCGCCTGACTCCGGACCGCTTCCACCGAGCGGGTGCCTGTGGCAAAAGTTTTTTCCGCACGCTCTGCGGCCCGGTATACCTCGTCTATGGCGGAATCAAAATTTTCGGCGCTGGATGCGATCTGCATATCAATCCGGTTCACAGCTTTGCGTGCCTCGGCTACGGTTTTTTGGGTCTCGCTGATCAGCCGGTTGCTGTTATCCAGGGTTTCCTGCAGGCTGACCGAGAGTTTTTCGATTTTTTTGCTTGTAAGGATTTGGTTGGCATTGTCCATGATCGTGGTCAGCCGGTCAGAAATGCCCTTCATGTCGATTTGTTTGATGCGGGCGAGGATGTCGTAGACATCCGAGAGCAGTTGTTTCATTTCCGAGGGCTTGGTGGCGACAACCGGATACTTGGTTTCAAAATCCAGGCTCGGAGTATGGATTTCCTGGCCCGGCTGCTGCCTTTCAAGCTCCACGAACATGATGCCCGTAATGCCCACGGACTTGATCTGGGCCACCAGGTTCTTCGTGTTTCCGAGTTTCTTGTTCAGGGAGAAGATGATTTCCACCAGCCGGCCGTCCGGGGCCACGCCGATCTGGTCCACCCGGCCCACACTGACGCCCCGGTATTTTACCGCCGCGTCCTGGCTCAATCCCTGCACGGATTCGTCAAAATAGGCCGAGTACTTGCGGCCATCCCTGAGGTAATCAGACATGCCCAGCCACAGAATCGCCAGGATGACCACGGACATGCCGATAATCACAAACAATCCAACGGAAAACTTGGTTCTTATCGACTGCATGGAACTCCTTTTCTTTATGCTGCCGGCGGTTTGCGGCTGAAAAACCGCCGGACCACGGGGTTGGGATCATGATTTCGCAGATTATCGGGCGTGCCGTGGGCGATGATGCCCTTGGAAGACTTGTCCAGCATGATGGCCCGCTGTCCAAGGGCGAAAATGCTGTCCAGGTCATGGGTGACGATGATGATGGTGGTGCCGAGGCTCTGGTTGATGTGCAGGATCAGATTGTCGATTTCCGCGGCGGTTACCGGGTCCAGGCCGGCCGAGGGCTCGTCTAAAAACAGGATGTCCGGGTTTAATGCCAGCGCCCGCGCAAGACCGGCCCGTTTTTTCATGCCTCCACTGATTTCCGAGGGCAGGTGGTTTGCGTAGCATTCCAGCCCGACCATGGAGAGCTTGATCTGCACAATGGATGCAACCGCGGATTCCGGCAGGTTGGCATACTCGGTGATGGGCAGTGCCACGTTTTCCGCCACGGTCATGGAGCCCAGCAGGGCGCTGCCCTGGAACAATACCCCGATTTGCTTTAAACTTCGGTAAAAGCGCTCTTCCGGGGCATCCGCGATATCGGTTTCCCGGATATAGACCCTGCCGGCGGCAGGGATTTCCAGGCCCACCATGTGACGCATCAGCGTGGTCTTGCCGGACCCGCTGCCGCCCACGATGATAAAGATTTCATTTTCCCGGACGGAAAAACTGATATCCTTTAGTACGACCTCGTGCTGGTATGCCACGCCCAGATTTTCCACCCGTACGACGTCTTTTGCATTCATTTCAAATTATCACCAGAAGCTTCGGATCACGGCAAAAATCGAGTCAAACAGGATAATGAGAAATATGCTGGTCACCACGGCGGACGTGGCCGCATTGCCCACGGCCGAGGCGCCGCCCCTGGCCTGAAAACCCCGGAGACATCCGGTCAGCGCAATAATAATGGCAAAAATGACGGATTTCGAAAGCCCCCACATCAGCTCAAACAGGGTCAGCGAATCTATGGTCTGCCCTATATAGGCATCAGGACTCAGGTTCAGCACGGTGACACCGATCACCAGGCCCCCGGCAATGGCAAACAGGCTTGCAAACACAGTGAGCAGGGGCACCACCACCATGGCGGCAATCATTCTCGGCATGACCAGAAACAGGTTGGGGTCAAAGCCCATCACAGACAGGGCGTCGATTTCCTCCGTGATTTTCATGGTGCTGATTTCAGCGGCATAGGCCGAGCCGGACCGGCCCGATACGATTATGGCGGTCATGATCGGGCCGAGCTCCGATACCATGGCCAGGCCCACCAGGGAAGCCACGTACAGGTTGGCGCCGAACTGGGAGAGCTGCAGCGAGGACATGAAGGCAATGATCAATCCCAGCAGCAGGCTGATCAGCCCCACCACCGGCAGGGCGTCCACTCCTGTGGTTTTCATGTGTACGATGGCGTCGTTGATCCGAAACGAGCCGGGTCTTTTGGCCACCCGCAGTGCCGAGTATACCATGGCCCCGATAAACTCGGTGAAAAACGCGGCCCCGCGCAATGCCGAAATGGTGGACTCGCCGAGCTGTACAATAAAATTCTGGGATTTGCGGGGGCCGATGTCGCATTCCGGCTGTCCGAAATCGATCAGGGACAGGGTTTTGCGATGATCTTCGCTGGTATTTTTCAGTTCCAGGCGATCACGGGTGAGCCCGAGCTGGTGCACCAGGCGCATGATTACCATGGCGCCGTAATCGTCCATGCGGGTGACCCGGCCCAGGTCCACTGCCAGTCGCTGTGGCGTGCGGGCTTTGAGCGCTTTGCTCAGGCGCCGCAGACAGGTGCCTGCATTGGGCATGTCCAGGTTGCCGCGGAAAAAAACTGTTAGAGTCCCCTCAGCATCCTCGCGGATATCAAAGTATGCGTTCTGTGGCCCCGAAACCGGGTTCATATGCATATCCCGCCCATGCTCGGCTGTCTTCGTACCGGAATTTTTTCTTGACTATCACGGCTGTGGGGATAAATCAATGGTAGATGCCAAGTACGAGGAGAAAGGGTGGAGTGCCAGGATGAAGATTTTTAAAAAGCATAATTTCGGAAAAGTTGCCGGATGGGAACTCGGGTGGTCGCCTGTGGGCCGGCCGATGATGACTGCTTTTTTATACGTGCTCGATTCGGTCATGATTGATACGGGCCCGCGCCATATGCGTCGCTATGCCCTGGAGATCGCCCGCAGCAGCAATGTCCGGGCAATACTTCTGACCCATTACCACGAGGACCACAGCGGCAATGCCGCGGCCATTTCGCGGGATCTGGACATTCCCGTATACGGACATAATCTGACTGCGCAAAAGCTGGCCTCCGGCTATCGCATTTATCCGTATCAGCACCTGATGTGGGGCAGAACTGATCCGGTGGCCGTTCGCATACTGCCGGAGGTATGGGAACAAAACGGCTTGTGCCTTCAGCCCGTACACACTCCGGGCCACAGCAGGGATCATGTGTGTTACCTGGATGCTCAAAACAGACGCCTGTTTTCCGGGGACCTGTTTTTGTCCGCGCGGATCAAGTATTTCCGAGCAGACGAGCACATTGACCAACAGGTTGCATCTTTGAAAAAATTGCTTGCCCTGGACTTTGACGCCCTGTTTTGCGGTCATAACCCTTTGCCGGAAAACGGCAGGGGCGGCCTTGAAAAAAAGCTCAGGCATCTGGAGGACTTTTACGCCCGCGTGGCGCCCCTGGTCGCCAGGGGCATGAACGAAAACGAAATTATGCGCCGCCTGCACTTAAAGGAGCAATACCTGATCAAGTTGATGTGTTTTGGCAACGTGAGCATGAAAAACATGGTGCGTTCAGTCATGCGCTCTGAAAACAGGCTTTCTGCCTGAGCCGGGTGAAAGGATGAACCCGGCAATCATGAGCACCGTACCTGCTGCGGCAACACGCCACGGCGTGGATGCGCCGGTTTCCAGGGCCACTGCCGAAGTGACGTAAAGCGAAAGGCCGTTCCAGACAATTCCCAGAAGCGGAATGGCCCTGTGGGCCCACGGAGCCTGCCGCCTGAAAGGGATGAACAGGAGCACAAGCACGGCCAGGCTGCTTACGAAAAATCCGGCCGCAGCCATTTTCATAAAAGCCCGGATCAATACCTGCAGCCCGGGATCGAGCGCTTCCCAGGGCATGTTGACGGCTTGCCGGTGGTACGGCATAAAGTTCGGGCAGGAAATGTAGACGATACCAAAGGCGATCCAGGCCAGGGCGACCACAAGGTAGATGCTAAAAGCGATTTTGTCTCTTGGGTTCATGGCACACTCCTTTAGTCTGCTTTACGGGGTTTTCCGGTTTGCGGCCCGCCGGAATTTTTCCAGTTGCTCGCGGTAATGGCTGCGGTTTGCCCCGGCTGCAGACAGCGCCTTTTTTTCCACTGCAACGGCTTTTTCATACTGGCCGTTGATAAAGTAGCTTTCCGCCAGGGTGTCAAGGACGTGGGGCTGCTGAGAGTTATCCGCGGCCCGCCGGGCCAGCTCCAGGGCTCTTTCAGGCCTGAAAAAGGCGCTGTCCTCGGGTTCCGTGGCATACAGCCAGGCCAGGTTGTTCAGCGCCTGCACATTGTCGGCATCCAGGGACAGGGCCTGTCGGTATGCCGAGATTGCGCCTTCCACATTTTCGCGGCTGTACCGGAGATCGCCGAGCATCACGTGCGGGCTAGCATTTTCGGGATTCTCACGGATCTGTCGTTTGAGCACCTGCTCGGCAATCTTTTCGGAAACCGCCTGTCCGGCGGTGCCGAAATGCAGGTTGTATCCCAGCCATCCAATGGCTGCCAGGCAGACAAGGTATACTGCGATGCTGACCCGGATCTTGCGGTGATGCGCCCGGATCCAGCCCGGATGTTCTTCGCATCGCCGCAGGTAGGCGATGCGCCGGGATATGCTGAAATGATGCCAGTTGGGTTTTTCCGGGGACTGGCCTGTTGAAGCCGCGATCTTGTGAAACGTGGAGATCAGCGGTGCGGCAGAATCCATCAGGTTGTATACGTAGATGTCTGCCTGGCGCTCGAAATTGCGCATGAAGTAGCCGAACACGAACCGGAAATAGACCAGGAACGTGGCGATCATGGCCACGCTGAACACAATCGAGACAAACGTGGTGCTTGCCGGCTCGGAAAAGCTGGCCGGGCCGGCCACGATCTGAGCATACAGGGCGCCGTAGAGCAGCAGGTCCAGCGAGGAAAAGGCAATTACCAGGTATCCGGCAAAAAAGAACAAATAGAAAAGCATGTGTTTTTGCTTGACATGGCCGATCTCGTGGGCGATCACCGCCTCGGTTTCCCCGGGCGACAGGTAGCGCAGCAGGGCCGGGGTGATCAGGATGTAGCGAAACCGGGCGATCAGGCCCAGTACGCCCGCTGTGATCATCCGGCCGCCGAAAAGCGGCCATATCATTATTTCCCGGTACGCTACGCCTGCGCGCCGGCACAGGTCCGCGATGCGCTGCCGTGCCTCGTCTTTTGCCATGGGCCGGCATCCCCAAAATTGCTGGATCAGTGCCGGGCCGAATATGGCGATCACGAACAGGAAAAACAGGAAATAGACGATCTGTCCCCCGGTGGAGTTCAAAAGCGCCTTCGGGGTTTCAAACGGCAGCAGTGTGATCAGGTCGGCCACTGCGGACAGGCAGAGCCAAGGCAGAAGCACCGGGATGGAAAACGTGATGTTGGAGACCACGTAATTGCGGCGCGATATCCCGGTTTTGTAGAGCCGCTGGTGTACGTTGTATGCGCTGGCCCAGATGATGCACAGATATCCGATAAACACGGCCAGAAACACCAGCGCGCCCAAGGTGGGCAGCATATCAAACAGGGCAATTTCCCGCAGGTATCCCCCGAGTTCCAGGGCGTATATGTCCACTGCAAACAGGCCGATGGCCAGAACCGACTGCCGGGTCATCACGGATTCAAATGCCTGTTCAGTTCGGACGGCACCGGATTTGTTCAGGCGGTCTTCGAGCTTTTTGAACAGAATCCAGGTCAGGCCGGCAAACAGCGCGGACAGGCCCAAAAAAAATCCCAGGGCTTCGGTAAAGGGGATCTGCGGGCGGGTGGGGGGCTGATAGGTGGTGTAGACCAGCAGGGCGACGATGAAGTAGAGAAAATTGCCGAACATAGGAAGTTACCCGTTTGCCGAATAGAATCGCTCTTTTTCGCTGTAGATGCATCCGCAGTACTGCTGGCGGTACATGCCCATCTGCTTGGATTTTTCCAGCCCGGTTTTCCAGCCTTTGCGGAAATTCTCGTAATAAAACGGCACGCCTTCGGATTTGCCAACGGACTCGCCGATTTCGGCAATCAGTGTATGATTTTGATGCTTGCTGTACAGCAGGGTGGAGGTAAAATAATCGAATTTGCCGTGCCTGGCCATTTTGGCCGTGGTTTTCAGGCGATCGTAATAGCAGAACCGGCACCGCTGATCCTCCCGGAAGACCACGCTGCGCAGAAATCCCTCCAGGTCATAGCCCTCCTGGTAGATCACCCGGAGTCCGGTGTGATGGGCATATTCAATGAGTGTATCCTCGCGCCGCCTGCACTCCGTGTACGGGTGGATGTTGTTTCTGTAAAAAAACCCCATGACTTCAAAGTCCCTTTCCCGTAGGACTTCCAGGGGATAAATGGAACAAGGCGCACAGCATATGTGCAGCAGGATCTTCATGTGCGCTCTCCGAATATGGCCGTGCCGATGCGCACCAGGGTGGCGCCCTCTGCAATGGCGGCCTCGAAATCGCCGGTCATGCCCATGGAAAGTTCTTTCATCTCAGCGCCGGCAATTTTTTGCGCCGCGATTTGCTCCCGTAATTGCGCCAGCTGCCGGAAATACGGCCGTACCTTTTCGGGGGCGTCAAAAAACGGGGGCATGGTCATCAGGCCGCGTACGCGCACGTGTTTCAGCCCGGCCGCATCGCGCACCATGGCCGCGGCCGCTTCTTCATCAATTCCGGATTTTTGGGCTTCTCTGCCAACGTTGACCTGTACCAGGATGTTTTGGACCAGCTCGTGTTTTGCCGCATGTCGGTCAATTTTCCTGGCCAGTTTCAGGCTGTCCACGGAGTGGATCAGGTCAAAAAGCCCGACTGCAAACCTGACCTTGTTGGACTGCAGGCGCCCGATAAAATGCCATGACACGGATGCATCCGCCAGCGTCTCGATCTTTTCGCGTGCCTCCTGGACGTAGTTTTCTCCGAAACAGTCCAGCCCGGCTTCAGCAGCCTCCCGGATCCGCGCTGCCGTCACGGTCTTGGTCACGGCAACCAGCCGAACCGCGTCCGGGTCCCTGCCGGCTTCCCGGGCCGCCTTTTGGATGCGCGCATGCACTTGCTCGATGTTTTTTCCAATATCCGACATTTTGGATCAACGTACTCCTGCCGGTTCAGACAGTCCCGTATCGCCGGAGTCCTGTACCTGCCGGTCAATCACCCCGCAGGCCGCCAGATGTTCCACGACCTCGCATACCGGCAGCCCCACAACGTTGGTCCAGGACCCGTGGATGCGCCGGATCATGAATGCGCCGATGCCCTGGATGGCATAGGCCCCGGCCTTGTCCCACGGCTCCGGCGTATCCAGGTACCACTGGATTTCGGCATCGCTGAGATCCTTGAAGGTCACCTCGGTTACGCAGATATCGCTGTAACAATGGTTTTGCGCCAGGCACTGGATGCTGTAGCCGGTGATCACGCGGTGGGTGCGTCCGCTCAACTGTGACAGCATTTCATATGCATGCGTCCGGGATGTTGGCTTGTTGATGATCGCATCATCGATTACCACAATGGAATCCCCCCCGATCACCCATCGGTCCGGATGATGCCCGGCCACCTCGGCAGCCTTGGCCTCGGCCAGGGTCCGGGCCAGGATCTCCGGGGACAGCGCTTCAATGGTTTCCTCGTCAATTCGGCTGGAGATCACTTCGAACGCAATACCGACCTGTTCCAGCAGGCGCCTGCGGCGGGGCGATTTTGAGGCCAGAATTAGCGTATGTTTGTCATCTCTCGGGTTCATGCCGAATTCCTATCAAATCCCGAACAGCTTGGCAAGGCGCCAGTTTTGATTTTTCCTTTCATGGTGCCATCCCGGAGAAAAGTGAACTGAGCCGATATGTCATGATCAAACAGGTCAAGCCCGCAGACGCTCGATCGCGCAAGGCCAAGCGGATTGAAAAGGGCATTGATGCGCTTTTGTCAAAAGCGCTTTTCATCCTGGATGCCAGTATTTAAGAACCTCCGGGAAAGCAGCGTTCATGCCGTGCCCAAATTCGAAGTTTGCCCCGGTCATTTTCTGTTTCCGGATGCTGCTTCCCGCACCCGCCTTCGGCTGGAACGCAAAGGCGGTCCGATATCACAGGCCTAAAAATTGATCCATTTTCGGTTATCATAACCTAAATTGAGCGTTTCAAATTTTTACCTTGAAAATCGCTCAAGTTAGGCATAATCAAGAAGCAATGATCATTGAGAGCAACTTGTTTTTGAAATATACCCCCTTCAGGCAGGAGGTTCCGCGATCGGCTGTGCGGAATCGATGCCGACCGGTTTGCTGCCCTGGTAAATCAGGCGGATCATTTGACACTGATTGTCCGGGGTTTATCTTTTTAAATAGTGCCTGAACGAAAACCGTCTTTTTCGCCAATATCTGTGTCAGGCTCAAATTTTAATCCTCAGAATACTTCGAGTATGCCTGCGGTTAAAATTTTCGCCTTCCTTGATCTTGACAAAAAATCCTGGTTTTCGTTCGGGCACTAAATATTTCATTAAAAAAATCAGGTGACGGCTGGATATCCGTTACCGCGGAATACCGGGACGCCAGACTGCCTGCACCGCCTGGTCAGATAGCTGACAATATCGCCGATATCGTTAGAAACATCGCCCACATCGAATCCGACAAGGGGGAAATACCCTTGGCCGTGGGGGTTCGGGACAGCAGCCTGGATTTTAAGATCAAGGTTAAAAAAAGGACGGAAAGGAAAAAATCGAGCTTCATTTCCCGGATGAATCAGTGAAAATCACTCCGATGGTGGAACCGGCCACCGGGGATTGGCTCTGCCCGGCACACGAACGTTTACGCCTGATGTCACCGCTGCCGGCAAATTGCTGGCAAGAATGTTACAAAAAAATTTATTGAAATATTAAAAGGTTAGATGAAGTTTTATTGATTTTATAAGGAATATTGAAAAAAACAATATTATCAGAAAGTTAACTGGCGGAGAGGGTGGGATTCGAACCCACGGTCCCGCGTAACGGGACACCGGTTTTCGAGACCGACGCCTTCAGCCACTCGGCCACCTCTCCGCTGAATGCTCTGCTGCCGGATAATATCTGTGTCCGGCTGCTGTATTCCGGCAAGAAACGTATCTATTTCCGGATTTGTTGTCAAATATAATTTATTCGCGGCGTTGGCGTCATGCCGGCTTTACGGGGCAAACATGGCCTCGAGTTCATCTGTGTAGCTGCGGGCATCCCTGCGGATGTAAAGGGGCGGGGCAACCTTGACGCCGGGGTTTTTCCCAAGGGTTGCGTGCACCAGCACCCGCTGGGCTTGTGAGTTCGGCCCGGGATGGATCATCCGGAGCTCCTTGGGCTCGATATTTGCCCGCCGCATGGCATTGAGCAGATCCACGAGCCGTTCGCTCGGATAAATCACGATCATCCGGCCGCCCGGGGCAAGCATTCGGCCGGCAGCCGCAGTCAGGTCGGGCAGGGTGATCCTGATTTCGTGACGGGCCACGGCCTTCTGGGAGTCCGGATTAATGCGGCCGGAGTTCGGGGCAAAATGCGGGGGGTTGCATACCACCGCATCAACGGATCCGCCGGTATCAGCCGGGGCCATGGATTTTACATCCCGTTCCAGGATGGTGATCCGGTCGTCCATCCGGTTTTCCCGGGTGTTGACGGCTGCGATTTCCGCGAGTTCCGGCTGGATTTCCACGCCGAAGACCCGGCCGAGTTCCGGGTTCCGGTAGCACAGGATCAGCGGGATGACTCCGCATCCGGTACCCAACTCCAGGACCCGGCTGCCGGGTTTGAGCCGGGCCAGGTTGCCGAGAATCACTGCGTCCACGGAAAAGCGGTATCCATCGGGCGGTTGTTTCACGGAAATCCGGCCGCGGAAGAACGTATCATGCGTCCATTTGCTCATTTTCCGTCCCTTGGGGAAACCGGGCCCACCTTGTACTGGATTTTGCCGATGCGCTCATCACCCAGGACCCGGTTGAGCTGTTCGATAATATCCGGGGTGAGAAACCGCAGTTGCTGGGTCACGGTGGAGCTTGCCACGTGCACCAGGAGGATGTCGTTTTTCAGGGCTGCAGGCCGGCTGTTTTCCGCGATCACCGGATCGAGCACCTGCTGCCAGATCTGCTGGATGCGCGAAAGCTCGGTGTCTGTTTCCCGCCGGATCTGTCCGACAACCCGGGAAAGCACCTCACTGATATGTGTGAAGCGCTCGTTCGGGGGGCGTTGATTTGTCATTGTTTTTTCACCGGAGTTGATGCGATTGGTTCCATGTGCCTGCAGAATGCTATTATCATATGCCGCGGCCGGATTCAATGGCAGCCGTGACATGACTGCTTCCGGATTTTGCAGTTTGACATCTGCGTTCGTGGTGCCATATTGTTTGTTTTCCAAAGAAAGCAAGAAGACACTGCTTGCGATTTTTTTAATACATAGCAGAACCCGAAACAAAAGGAGGCCGCAATGGCACAGATGACAAACCGGATGAAAGATCTCTTTGAAAAGGTTTCCGCCGTAATCCTGGCCACGGCAACCCCGGACGGCACGCCAAATGCCGTTCCCGTGGGGGCAAAGCAGATCATTGACGATGAAACCATCCTGATATCCGATCAGTTTTTGAACAAGACGCTTGCCAACATGAAGTCCAATCCGCGCGTGGCCGTGACTTTCTGGGATGGCCACGAGGGCTACCAGTTAAAGGGCACGGTCACGATTGAAACCTCGGGGAAGCGCTATGAAGAGACCGCCAAGTGGATCGAGGAACTGGGAAACAAGGCGGGACAGCCGCTGAAATCCAAAGGCGTTCTGATCCTGCAGATCGAGGAGATTTACGGAGTCTCCCCCGGGCCGGGAGCCGGAAAGAAGCTTGCCTGATTCCCCGACTTGCGGCTATGAACCGCCAACCCCCCCCCCGTTTCCGGAGGGGGTTGGGCTTTTGGAATCTATGACACCTGCTTGAAGAGTTCTGCCACCTCGTTGGGATCGGATACCGGCCGCGGATTGAAAAGCGTGGGCGTAACCGCAATGGCATGGAAGGGGGCCATGGCCAAATCTTCTTCGGTGACACCCACCTCGCGAGGGGATTGGACATGGTGGAGGTTAGCGCTTCTACCGCGTGGGTCATGGCATCCATGGCCGTGGTGGCGGTTAGGCCGGGCGGCAGGCCGATGGTAAAGCGCGGATCCAGGATGGCCGTGTTCGGCGTGATATAGTTATCCACGATGTAGACCTTGCGCCCGGCCGTGTGGTTCTTGATAACCGATGCGTACCGTCCGGGGTGCGGCAAAAGCCGTGGAACTGCTCGAGCAGGCCGCGGCTATGGCCGCAGGCGTGGCGGAGCAGGATGTATGCATATATGCATTTACACGGACTTACGGGCAGATGATGCCGGCCGCGGAGTTCATCGAACATATGCACCGGGGCATCCGGATGATCCCGGAACAGGCAGGACAAAAACTTTCGGGAAGAAATGGCGCAGAAGTTATCGACTCCGCAGATACCGGGCGGTCGTCCTTGCTGATGACTTTGAACTACTGATCCGCAACAGATCACACAAAGCACACGATGGCAGAGCCGGGTAATCCGGCTCTGCCCTCGTGTTGCTTCTCGTTTTCCGCGTTATGGCGCGTCCGGCTGTTTACATTGCTTAGCTTTTCTCCTGCCTGGCCACTTCCTCGGCCCGCAGGTTTTTGCGCAGCACCTTGCCCACGGCGGATTTCGGGATATCATCACGGAATTCGACAATCTTGGGCCGTTTGTAAGCAGCCAGCTTGTCCTTGCAGAACTCGATGATTTCTTCTTCCGTGGCGGTCTCTCCCTGCTTGAGGGTGATAAAGGCCTTGATGGTCTCGCCCCGGTACGGGTCGGGAATACCCACTGCAGCGGCTTCGGCCACTTTCGGATGCCGGTAGAGGACCTCGTCGATTTCCCTGGGATAAATGTTGTATCCGCTGGCAATGATCATGTCCTTGGTGCGGTCGACAAGATAAACGTAGCCGTCCTCGTCCTGCACGGCCACATCCCCTGTGTACAGCCATCCGTCCTTGAGCTGGTTGGCGGTTTCTTCCGGGTTGTTCCAGTAGCCGGACATGACCTGGGGACCGGTGATGAGCAGTTCGCCCCGTTCGCCCTGCCTGACTTCCGTGACCCCGTCACTGGGATCTAAGAGCTTGATGTCGTTGTCCGGAATGGGAATACCGATGCTGCCGGGTTTTTTCAGCCCCATATTGGGATTGGCAATGCCCATGGCAGCGGTTTCGCTCATGCCCCAGCCTTCGGAAAAGCAGATATTGAGATCCCGGGCCCTTTCGATCAGACTGACCGGGCAGGGCGCGCCGCCGCTGTTGAGCAGACCGAATTTCTTGTCGAGCTCCAGGGATTCGGCTTTCGGGTGATTCAAAATGGCGCTGATCATGGTGGGCACGGCCGGGAAAAACTGGATCCGCGGGATCATTTCCAGCATGCCCATGATTTCCTCAATGTCAAAGCGCGGGACAAGAATCTGGGTGGCGCAGTTGAACATGGCCCAGTTGAGCACCACGATATCGCCGTATACATGGAAAAACGGAAGCATCGCCAGCACGTTTCGCTCATGCACAGGGGTCATGTTGTTTAAGTGTGAGCCCCAGAGGTTGGCGTGCATGGTGGCGGAAAGGATGTTGCGGTGTGTAAGCACCGCACCCTTGGGCAGGCCCGTGGTGCCGCCTGTAAACTGGATCAGGGCCGGATCCTGGGGCGTGACCTCAACCCTTGGCGGGACAGTGTTTGTGGATTGTTCCAGCAGCCGGGAGAAATGATGCCACCCCTTTTCAAGTTCGAGTTCCTCGGGCGTGCTGACCTCAAAACCGTTGATGAAGTCGGTAATCCGGGTGACCACCACGTTCTGGATTTCCACGGCCTCGCATAACTGCCGGATATTGGGCAGAACCATGTCAAATGTAAACAGGGTGTTGATGCCGGTGTTTTCCGAAAGCCCCTTGAGCTCTTCAGCGGTATACATGGGGTTGAGATTGACAACAATGGCCCCCACCGACATGGCGGCATAATAGGCGATGATGTATTGCGGGCTGTTGGGCAGGTGCACGCCCACCCGGTCGCCTTTTTTCATTCCGAGGCCGGAAAGGGCGTTGGCCACGCGCACGATCTGCCGGCGAAGGTCGCTGAACGTGATTTCCGTGCCGTACATGGTGGTTGCCGGCTTATTCGGCGTAACACTGGCCGCGGTGTGGACCAGCTCATGGATCGGGATCTTGGGGTAGCGGACCGTGGTGGGAACGTTGTAGTCGTAGTTTTTGTGCCAGAACCGTGTTTCCATTTTTAGATGCCTCCTGTTTCTGTTCAAGTTTGATGGCTTCGTAAAAAGTCCAATATCTGCGTTGCGCTGCATCCCTGCGGAATTTCATCACGCCAACGGCGTGACTGCATTCCTCGGGATTTGCGCGCCTTGATCTTGAACTTTTTACTTTGCCATCTCAAAAGTGATGAATTCGTAAAAAGTCCTGAAACCGTTATAACCGCCAGTCAATAAAATGATAAGTTTCTGATTTTACTTAAACACTTAATCACTTAAAACTTAACACTGCCTGTAAAAAAGCCTTTTTACAGGCTGATCAGAATTGTCAAGTTTATATTCAAGCATTAAAATGATGGCAAATTCCCTTGTTTGAGGTAATTTTCCCAAGAATCATAGGATATCTCCGCCCGGAAATCAACACCGAACTCCGTTCCGCAATGCCAAACAGTTTGACAGCCGTTGGTTTTGCACCCATTTTTAAAGAAAAGCGGCTTTACTTCGATTTTGAACACTTTTTTATAAGGATCGGCCGGCTATATGCGTCATATCGTTACAATGATCCCCGGAGACGGGGTTGGCCCGGAAATTATAGAGGTAGCAAAAACCTGCATTGCCGAAACCGGCGTGGATGTTCAGTGGGATGTGCAGCCCGCCGGGATGACCGCACAGCAAAGCCGGGGCGCCTTGCTGCCCCGGCAGGTCATCGATTCGATCACGGAGAACCGGGTGGCCCTGAAGGGGCCGCTGGAAACCCCGATCGGAAGCGGATACCGAAGCGTAAACGTGCAGCTGCGAAAGGATCTGAATCTGTATGCGTGCGTACGCCCCTGCAGATATTATCCCGGCATCCAAACCCGCATAACGGATCCCGAGGCCATCGACCTGGTCATCATCCGGGAAAACATGGAAGACCTGTATACCGGCATCGAGTTCATGGAAGAATGCGGCGCGGAGACTCCCCTGATCGACTTTTTAAAGCAGCAGCATCAGGGCGCTGATCTTGAGTGTGATACCGGTTTTAGTATCAAGCCGATCTCCAGGCGCGGATCCGAACGGGTTGCCAGGTTCGCATTCGAATATGCCCGGGAGTACGGGAGAAAGCGGATATCGGCCGTGGACAAGGCAAATATCATGAAATACAGCGACGGCATGTTCATGCGCGAGGCCGAAAAGATAAGTGCGGTTTACCCGGACATTGAATTTGAGCATAAGCTGGTGGACAACATGTGCATGCAGCTTGTGCAAAAACCGGAACAATACGAAGTGCTCGTGATGCCCAACCTGTACGGAGATATCCTTTCAGATCTTTGTGCCGGGCTGATCGGCGGACTCGGCGTGGCGCCCGGAGCGAACATGGGAGATTCGTATGCCGTGTTCGAGCCTGTACACGGGACTGCACCGAAATATGCAGGCGCTGACCGCGCCAATCCCACGGCGATTCTGCTTTCATCCGTGCTCATGCTGCATCATCTAAATGAAGGCGCTGCCGCGCAGCGACTTGAAAAAGCCGTGGCAGCGGTCATAAAAGAGGGGATTCACGTGACCCGGGATCTGAAATCCCCGGATGCGGCCGGGCAACCAGCGGGCACGAAGGCCATGGGCAGGGCGGTACGCGATAAAATCCAGTCCCTTTAGGATTTTTCATTCATCTGTCCGGGCACGGTTCCTGGATAACGGTAATAAAACCGCTTTGTTGTCACAGTTTTCCGGTGAGTGCATTGCATTTTTCGGCCGCATGTTTACATTGAAATCAGATTCCATGGTTGGAGGGAAATCGATTCATGACTGTAAAAAAAATCGATCAAGAAGAAGTGAATGAAATGCATGATCGAGAAAAAATAGAAAAATCCCGGGATGTACCGGGTGCATTCGACGAAGAGGACGAAGCGGATACCGCCGGCCTGATGGCCATGTACGAGGAAAGCTTCAAGCCTGTTGAGCCGGGTCAGATCGTCGAAGGCGAGGTCGTCTCCATTGACCGGGACAAGGTTTTGCTCGATATCGGCTATAAGTTCGAAGGCGAGGTTGCCAAAAAAGAGTTTGCTGATATTGACGGGCAGGTGGATCTGCATGTGGGCGACCGCGTGGAGGTTTATTTCGCGACCCGGGATGAGGAGGGTTATCCGATATTATCCAGGCAGGAAGTCCAAACCGAGAAACTGCTCGATCGGATCGGCGAAATCTACGAGTCCGGCGGCACGATCAAGGGCCGGATTTTGTCCCAGGTAAAGGGCGGATTCTTCGTGGATATCGGCATCCGGGCGTTTCTGCCGGCTTCTCAGCTTGATGTCAAGCCTGCCAAGAATGCCGAGGAATGGATCGGAACCGATCATGAGTTCAAGATCCTCCAGTTTGATAAGGCTGAGCGCAACGTGGTGATTTCCAGGCGGGTGCTCATTGAGGCCCGGCGCCGGCAGCAGCAGGAAGAAGCCCTGCAGCGTCTTCAGGTGGATGACGTGGTCACCGGCAGTATCACCAATATCACGGATTACGGGTTGTTCGTGGACCTGGGCGGCGTTACCGGGCTGGTCCACGTGAGCAACCTTTCATGGATCCCTGTGCGCCAGCATCCTTCAAAAATCTATTCCGTGGGCGACGAGGTATCGGTCAAGGTGCTCGATATTGATACCGAGAGCCGGAAGGTTTCGCTGGGAATCAAGCAATTGGCCCCGAATCCGTGGGATACCCTCGAGCAGCAGTACCCCAAGGGCGCCGTCATCGAGGGCAAGGTCAAGAAGGTGACAGACTTCGGAATCTTTGTGGGCATTCTTGAAGGCATCAACGGCCTGGTGCATGTTTCGGACATGTCCTGGACCCAGACCGTCAAACCGTCTGACTATTACCACAAGGGCCAGAACGTGCAGGCCAAAATCCTGGAGATCGACAGGGAAAAGGAGCGGGTGAACCTTGGAATCAAGCAGCTTTATCCCAATCCCTGGGATGAATTGCCGGGCAAATACCCGGCCGGCACCCCGGTTGACGGAAAAATCATTAATATTGCAGATTTTGGCATATTCGTAGAGATCGATGAGGGCATCCAGGGCCTGGTGCACGTATCCGAGCTGCCGCCCGGGGAAGGCGGAAATCCGCTTTCGGAGTTTAATGTGGGCCAGGAGGTCCGGGCCCGCGTGCTGGAGGTCCTGCCCGGGGAAAAGAAAATCCGCCTGAGCATGAAATCCGGGACGGCGGAGAAGTCAAAATCCAAAACCGCACAGAAAACCGGCAAGAGCCAAACCGCCGGATCTGCCGACAGCCCCGGGGCCGGGGGCGCGGACACGGCATTCGGCCAACTGCTGCGGGAAAAGATCCAGGATCAGGACAACGGGGAGCAAGGCGAAGACGAAGATTCGGACTGAGCCCCGAGATTCAGGCTTACCACCCGACCCATGTCTGCAGAACCAGCCCGCAGATTACGGGAACGATCAGGTTGTCATCGATCTGAAACGGCACGAGTTCCAGAAGCCCGGTAAGAACGGCTGCAGTCAGGGCCGCGGGAAAATCCATCCGCGGAAACATCGCCCAGAAAATCAGGCATGCACATATGCATCCCAGGGTGCCTTCCAATGACTTGCCGGAAGACATGCGAATGCGTCCTAATGTCATGCCCAAAAGGGCAGCCGCGGCATCGCCGATGATCATGAAGGACATGACCGTATAGGCCACAGGTTTGTCAAAAAGCACCAGGCAGAGCGCGCCTGCGATAAAAAAATAGGTCCCGCCGGTGATCCGGTGTCTTTCCTGCGGGCGCACGAATGTGCCGAACACACGGAAAAACAGGCCCTGGAGAAAACGGCTTTTCTGTCGGATTTTTTCGCCCGCGACCATGGCCCCGGCCAGCGGAACAAACACGGCTATCGCAGTCGGGCGGGGCAGCCAGACAATGCCAAAGGGGATACACAGGGCCACCAGGTGCAGCAGCTTACGTTTGATTTCAGCGCGGTTCACGGCCTTGTTGTTTTTCTCCTCGGAATGAAAAAAAATAAGCCTGTAAAAAGTCCTTTTTACAGGCAGTGTTAAGTTTTAAGTGATTAAGTGTTTAAGTAAAATCAAAAACTTATATTTTCATTGCCTGGCGGACAGAACATTATTTAGACTTTTTACGAAGCCATCAAAATCGCATGGAAACCATGCGGCCGCCCGGCGGCAAGCAGACGGGATAAAAAAAGCCGGGACCTTTTTACGGTCCCGGCTTTGTCTTTTGCTATCCGGCAGCGATATACGAAATGCGCTTATAAACGCTTTACGTTAATCGCCTGCGGCCCCTTGGGCGAATCCTGTACTTCCAGGGATACCCGTTCCAGTTCATTCAGGGTACGGAAACCGGTACCGTCGATGTTTGAGTAATGCACGAATACATCGCCGTGTTCCTCGGTTTCGATAAAGCCGTAGCCCTTTTTCTCGTTAAACCATTTCACTCGACCTTCCATTGAACTAGCCACCTCCTTTCATCATTGTTCCGTACAAACTTTCAGGTGCTACTTCGGAAGGCTTCGCGCAAGCGATAAGTCTTACCCCGAAATGCTGAACCGAACGTTGTACCATATTCGAATGCAAATCGAATATGTCTTGCTACATTAAAGGGCAAACCGGGCTTTGTCAAATAGAAATCAATGCCGGGACGCAATTTTATTTTTTTCATCCCCATTTTTCCGGGCCTGGCTTCCCCGAAGCTGGCCGCAGGCCGCTGAAATGTCTGTTCCCTTGCTCCAGCGGATGATGGCGGTGTAGTTTTTTTGCAGCAAAACGCTCTGGAAGTCTTCGATGGCATCCGTGTCCGGTCGTTCAAACTGCGAGTCCGGATGGGGGTTGAACGGAATCAGGTTGATTTTGGCCCGCACGGGCCGGAGCAGGCGGGCCAGCCGATAGGCGTCTTTTTGCGAATCATTGACTCCCCGGATCAGGACATACTCAAAAGTGATCTTGTCGCGCGGCGCCAGGGGGTAGCGGGCACATGCATCGATCAGGTTTTCGATGGGAATGTTTTTGTTAATCGGCATGAGCCGGTCCCGGGTGCTGTTGTCCGCGGCATTCAAAGAAATCGCCAGCCGGATCCGGCTATGGCGGGCAAGATCGTCAAACCGGTTTGCCAGCCCGGCAGTGGAAAGCGTCACCCGCCGGGTGGAAAACTGCAGGCCGTACTTGCTGTCGGTGATTACCGACAGGGCGCTGGTTACGTTGTCGAAGTTGGCCAGGGGTTCTCCCATGCCCATAAGCACGATGTTTGAAAGCCGCATGTTATTTTCCGCGGCGTTTTGTGCGACCATGACCTGGCCGAGAATCTCGGCGCGGGTCAGGTTCCGGGTCAGGCCGGTTTTTCCGGTCATGCAGAAGGCGCACCCCATGGCGCATCCGACCTGTGTTGAAATGCAGAGCGTGTAGTGGTCCTTTTCCGGAATCAGTACGGATTCCAAGGTATTGCCGTCATCCAGGCCCAGCAGAAATTTGCAGGTGCCGTCCGCGCCGGTTTCCTTTTGGCACACCGCCGGCAGGGCAATGGTAAAATACGCTTCCAGCAGGCGGCGGGCGTCCTTGGCCAGATCGGTCATTTCCGCAAAGCTTTGGGCCCGGTTGGCATAAATCCAGCGCAATGCCTGGTCGGCGCGGAAGCTGCGCATGCCGTGGCTTTCAAAGAAATCCACCAGCGCCTCCCGGGTCAGGTTCCGGATATCGGGTTTTGATGATATTTTTTGGGGTTGCAGTGTCATCGGTTTGAGTATATTATAAATAGTGCCTGAACGAAAACCGTCTTTTTCGCCAATATCTGTGTCAGGCTCAAATTTTAATCCTCAGAATACTTCGCGTATGCCTGCGGTTAAAATTTTCGCCTTCCTTGATCTTGACGAAAAATCCTGGTTTTCGTTCGGGCACTGAAATACAAAGAATTCTGGCCTTTTCCCCGGGCCCGAGGCCCGCGGGGCCGCCCCGGTGCCGGGACAAAAATCTGTCCGCCCGCAACCCGGGGTGCGGGTTTCGGGCTGCAACGGCCCGGAAGCCATATTATTATACTTGACATGGCAATATGCAAATATTAATTTCAACGGATTCATTTTTCCGGCGATAATTGAATTGGTATTATGTTTGACAACTTAAGCGACAAGCTCAATTCGGTTTTTAAAAAATTAAAAGGCCACGGCAAGCTCTCCGAGAAAAACATCGAGGAGGGCCTGCGCGAAGTGCGCATGGCGCTTCTGGAAGCCGATGCCCACTACAGGGTGGTCAAAAAGCTGATCGCGGATATCAAGGCCCGGGCGGTCGGCCAGGAGGTGCTCTCCAGTCTCACCCCGGCCCAGCAGGTCATCAAGATCGTCAATGAAGAATTGACCGCCCTGATGGGTTCGACAAACGAGGATCTCAATTTCTCCGGGCCGATGCCGCAGTCGGTGATGCTGGTAGGGCTGCAGGGTTCGGGCAAAACCACCACCGCCGGAAAGCTTGCGGTGCATCTGCGCAAGGAAGGAAAAAATCCGTACCTGGTGCCGGTGGACGTGTACCGGCCGGCTGCCATTGATCAGCTTCAAAAGCTGGGGGGCCAGCTTTCGGTGCCGGTGTATCCGTCTACAACCGATATGGACCCGGTGCAGATCGCGCAAAAGGCCAGGGAAAAGGCGCCGTCCGAGGGTTGCGACATTCTG
The DNA here is from genome assembly GCA_964613595.1 of uncultured Desulfobacteraceae bacterium. GTDB lineage: Bacteria > Desulfobacterota > Desulfobacteria > Desulfobacterales > Desulfosalsimonadaceae > Desulfosalsimonas. Next base: position 20,247 of record CAZTHW010000004.1, read on the forward strand.
ATTCTGGACACGGCCGGACGCCTTCACGTGGACCAGGAATTGATGGACGAACTGGCGGCCATTCAAAAAGCCATCAATCCTTCGGACGTGTTGCTTGTGGCAGATGCCATGACCGGTCAGGACGCGGTCAACATGGCCGAGTCCTTTGACCAGGCCCTGGACCTGGGCGGGGTGATTTTAAGTAAGATGGATGGTGACGCCCGGGGCGGGGCGGCGCTTTCCATCAAGGCGGTCACGGGCAAGCCGGTGAAGTTCATCGGCGTCGGTGAAAAAACCAACGCTCTGGAGCCGTTTCACCCCGAGCGGATGGCCTCGCGCATCCTGGGCATGGGCGATATGCTCTCGTTTATCGAGAAGGCTCAGAGCGCAGTAGATGAAAAAAAGGCCGAAGAGCTTGAAAAGAAACTCCGGAAAAATGATTTCACGCTGGAAGATTTTCGTGATCAGATGTCGCAGGTACGAAAGATGGGATCGATCAGCGATCTTATCAAGATGATCCCCGGCGCCAGCAAAAACAAGCAGTTGAGTAAAATGGAAGTCGATGATCGGGAACTGGTAAGGATCGAGGCCATCATCAATTCCATGACGCCGGCGGAAAGAAGAAATCACAATATTCTCAATGGCAGCAGGAGAAAGCGAATCGCAAAGGGCAGCGGAACACGGGTTCAGGATGTGAACAAACTTCTGAAAAATTACACCCAGGTTCTCAAGATGATGAAAAAAATCAACAAAGGCGGCATGCGGGGACTGCCCCGGAACATGATGCCGTTTTAAGGAGAGACAGGCAAATGGCAGTGAAAATCCGATTGGCCAGGCATGGCGCGAAAAAGAAACCGTTTTACCGTATTGTTGTTGCTGACAACCGATATCCCAGGGACGGCCGGTTTCTTGAAACCGTGGGCACTTACAATCCCATGGTCGAACCCCATGAAGTAACGCTGAAAAAAGACCGGATTGCCCGCTGGATGGATCACGGCGCAACTCCGAGCGACACCGTCAACAGCCTTTTAAGAAGAGAGGGCTTTTATGAAAAAGTGAAATCCGCATAACCGTACCTGTCCGCGAACCCGAAATTTCCAGCAGCCATTTTAAAGGAGAGGGGTCAAATGAAAGATCTGATCACGTACATCGCAAAGGCGCTTGTGGACAACCCGGACGAAGTAACCGTGACGGAGGTCGAAGGGGGCCAGACCGCGGTTCTCGAGCTCAAAGTCTCCAAGGAGGATCTGGGAAAAGTGATCGGAAAGCAGGGGCGAACCGCCCGGGCCATGCGGACCATCTTGAATGCGGCCTCCGCAAAGGTCAAGCGGCGGACCGTTCTTGAAATTATCGAAGAATGAGGTGATGGGCCCGGACGAACTTCTCCTGATCGGAAAAATTATCAAGGCCCACGGCGTCAAGGGAGAAGTCAAGGTTTATCCCTATCTGGAAGAATATTCCCTGATGGAACCCGGCAGGGAAGTCCTGGTGGAGCCGCCCGGAAAACCGGCCGCACTCTACAGAATTCATAAGGCCCAGGTTTATAAAAACGTGCTCCGCGTCGCCTTTGAGGCGGTAGGCGATCGCAATGCCGCCGAAGAACTTGCGGGCGGGCGCGTGTTAATACCCCGTTCGATGCTGCCGCCGGCGGAAGCGGATGCATGGTACTGGTGTGACTTGATCGGCCTTGATGTGTATGACGCAAATGGCGAACTTATCGGGCGGGTTGCGGCAATGATGGAAACCGGAAGCAATGATGTCTTCGTGGTCCGGCAGGATGGGGATGAGCGCTTGATACCGGCTATCGCCTCTGTTATCCTGAACATTGATCTGGACGCCGGGCAAATGCGGGTGGACTTGCCCGAGGGGCTGTAGGGGATTTCGGGGAAGATGGATTTTTTCGCGCTTACGATCTTTCCCGGGATGTTTGAGGCCTTTGCCGGCCATGGCATCATACGCCGGGCCCTGGAAAGCGGCCGGATTTCGATGACCCCTGTCAACATCCGGGATTATGCAGCGGGCCGGCACCGGGAAACCGATGACCGTCCCTACGGCGGGGGCAGCGGGATGGTCATGAAACCCGAGCCGCTGGCCGCGGCAATCAAGGATGCCAGCGCGCGTTGCCCGGAAGCACGAACCGTGCTGCTCTCTCCCCGGGGACCGCGGTTTGATCAGGACGCAGCCCGGAAGTATGCCGGGTGTAAGGGACTGATATTTGTCTGCGGCCGGTATGAAGGACTGGATGAACGGATTTGCGACGCCTATATTGATGACGAGATATCCATTGGCGATTACGTGCTGACCGGCGGTGAGTTGGCAGCCATGGTGGTCATGGATGCGGTAATCCGGCATATCCCCGGAACCCTGGGTGCCGAAGATGCCGCAGAATGCGATTCTTTTTCCGATCAACGGCTTGAGCACGCCCATTATACCCGCCCCCGGGTTTTTGAGGGCCGGGAGGTTCCGGATGTGCTTTTGTCCGGCAATCACAGGGAAATTGAAAACTGGCGCACGGAATCGGCACTGCTGCAGACGCTGATCCGGCGCCCGGATCTGGTGGAAAACACCGGGCTGACAAAGCAGGAGAAAAAGGTCGTGAAAAAATGGTGCCGTTACCTTGAATCGCTTGTCTCGGAGTAAGCTATACCTGGCGCTGCTGCATTACCCGGTACAAAACAAGGACGGCAAGGCCATTGCCTCGGCCATTACCAGCATTGATCTGCATGATATTGCCCGGACAGCAAGGACATACGGGATCGCCGGATTTTACGTGGTCACGCCCCTTGCCGATCAGCGCGAGTTTGCCGGAAAAATCATCAGCCACTGGGTTGAAGGCGCGGGCGCCAAATATAATCCGGACCGCAAAAAAGCGTTTTCGCTGATTCGGCTTCGCTCGGACCTGCACGAGGCCGTAGACGAGATCCGGGCAGACATGGAAAACGAGGTGCGCGTTGTGGCCACCAGCGCGGCCGGAGGGCCGGGACGGCTCGAGTTTGCGGATTTCCGGCAGGCACTGAAGACTGAAGACCGGTCTTACGTGGTGGCCCTGGGAACCGCATGGGGCCTGAGCCCGGAGTTTATGGCAAAAGCCGACTGCCGGCTTGCACCGGTTGCCGGTATGAGCGATTATAATCATCTTTCCGTGCGGGCGGCGGCCGCAATCATACTGGATCGCCTGCTTGCAGCGGATTTGCAATACCTAAAATGAGCGTTTCAAAGTATCTCCGACAAACTTGAAAATCGCTCAATTTAGGCAATAGTTTGCACGAACCCGAACCCATATCAGGATGCACGCTTGTTGCCGTCCTGGTAAACTTTTTAGAGAGGAACGAATGATGGACGCCATTAAACAGATTGAAAGAGAACAGCTGCGGATGGATATCACCGGTTTTGAAGCCGGTGACACCGTGAAGGTGCACGTCCGGATCCGGGAAGGGGAAAAAGAGCGGATCCAGGTTTTCCAGGGGGTGGTGATCGCAATGAAAAGCGGTACCATCAACGCCACCTTTACCGTGCGGAAGGTTTCCTACGGCATCGGCGTGGAACGGGTTTTTCCCATGCATTCCCCGGCGCTTGAAAAAGTCGAGGTGGTATCCAAGGGCCGGGTGCGCAGGTCCAAGATCTACTACCTGCGGGGGCTCAAGGAAAAGGCCGCCCGGATGAAGCTTCGGCGCAAGTAGTTTTTGCGCAAAGATCTTTTTGCGTCTTTTCCCGGGCATAGACAAGCCGTTTGAAAGGGGCGCGGCATGACTGATTCCATGCGGGAATTCGAGCGTGAAGCCCTCGGGCAGGGATATTTCCATATTGCCGGGGTGGACGAGGTCGGCCGCGGGCCGCTGGCCGGGCCTGTGGTTTCGGCCGCCGTGATCGTGCCCGGGGATTTTGCCGGCACCGGGGTGACAGATTCCAAGCGCCTGTCACCCGGTAAGCGCATGCGTCTGTATGAAGAAATCTATTCGCATGCCCGGGCCGTGGGCATCGGCATCGTGGATCCCGTGGAAATCGACCGGATCAATATTTTCCAGGCTTCATTGACCGCCATGTGCATGGCGGTCGGGAATCTTGCGCCCGCGCCGGACTGCCTGCTTGTCGACGGCCAGTACGCCATCGGCATGGATCTGCCGCAGAAGACCATCATCAAGGGAGATTCCCGGAGCATCTCGATCGCCGCAGCCTCCATTGTTGCCAAGGTTACCCGGGACCGGATCATGGAATTATACGGGACGGATTTTCCCGAGTACGGGTTTCCCAGCCACAAGGGTTATCCCACCAAGGCCCATGTCGCGGCGATTCGGGATCACGGCTGGTGCCCGATCCATCGCCGCAGCTTTAAAGGCGTCTGCGAGCACAGCCATCGTTACTACGACTTCAACGGCCGCGGCGTGCGGACATAGCCGCGGGTAACAAAGAGGGGGGGGCAATGCCGGGGGATTTCCGGCAGTTCGGACAACTGGGCGAATCCCTTGCCGTGCGGCACTTGAGAAAGAACGGCTACCGGATCCTGGCCCGGAACTACCGCAACCGGTTCGGCGAGATCGATATCATCGCCCGGCACGGCAAAACCCTCGTGTTCGTTGAAGTCAAGGCGCGGGCTTCGAAAAATTACGGGCCTTCCAAAGCGGCCGTGGACCGGGCAAAGCAGAAAAAGATCTCCATGGTCGCACTGGGATACCTCAAGCAGACCCGCAATACGGGTGCAAAGGCCCGCTTTGACGTGGTCTGCGTGGATGCCGGCACGGATCGGTCCCGGGTTGAAATCATTCCCAATGCCTTCCCCCTTGCATACGGATAACCCTTCCTTATGACGAGATCCGAGGAAAAATCGGACGCTGGCGTACTTTACGTGGTGGCCACGCCCATCGGCAACCTGGCGGACATCACCTACCGGGCCGTGGAGGTGCTGCAGTCGGCAGATGTCGTGGCAGCCGAGGACACCCGGCATACTTCCCGCCTGTTTTCCCGCTACGAAATTACCACCCGGCTGGTTTCCTGCCATGAGCATAACGAGGAGCAAAGGGCCCAATTTCTGGTCGAACAGATGGAAAACGGGGCAAGCGTGGCCCTGGTCTCGGATGCCGGCACGCCCTCGGTCTCCGATCCCGGATATCGCGTAGTAAGCGCCGCCCTGGCCGCAGGTGTCCCGGTGGTGCCGATACCCGGGGCCTCGGCGGTCACCGCAGCGCTTTGCGCATCCGGTCTGCCCTCGGATCATTTCTGTTTTGCCGGTTTTCTGCCGAAAAAGACAAAACGCCAGCAGGAAATGTTAAGCCGCCTGGCCGGGATTGGGCAAACCCTGATTTTTTATGAATCCCCCAAGCGGCTGTCCGGCCTTTTAAACCTGCTGTTGCAATATTTGGGCGACCGGCAGGCGGTGGTTGCCCGCGAGATCACCAAGCGCCACGAGGAGTTTCTCAGAGGATCGCTTTCCGGGTTGATTGCGGATGTGGAAAAGCGCGATGCGATCAAGGGGGAGGTTACGGTCCTGATCTCCGGAAAGACCCCGGATTCCGGAGATACAGAACAGATCCCGCAAGAGCTGACAGCAGAAATCCGGCAGACTGTGTCTGCGCGGGAAGATTCCCCGTCCCGCCTGGCTGCCAGGCTTTCCCGCAAGTACGGGATGTCGAAGAACCGCGTTTACAGGCTGATTCTGGATTGCCAGGACGAAACATAAAAAAGCCATGGAGATTGTTTGAAAATGTGCTGGATGAGAAGTATATTTGACCTAAAATGAGCGTTTCAAATTTTTACACGGATCAATCTTTTTTATTTTTTTAAGGAATTAAGCCATTTTCAGGTGTTAAAATTTGAAACCCTCCGGGATTTCCAATTTTGCCGCATCTACTGCGTCAGATGCAGCCTCGCATAGTCAACTATAGCTCGTCTGCATCTTCCTTGTATCTGCGGCAAACTTGAAAATCGCTCAA
>CAZTHW010000005.1:0-24940 GCA_964613595.1 uncultured Desulfobacteraceae bacterium
GGACACCAAAAATACCGGCAAGCTCTGTAACCGCAACTGGCATGACTACAAGCTTCCCACTGCCCTGGACGTACCCGCGGACATGGAAAGCCTGCCCATTGAAATCGACGATCCCGAGGCCAACAACACGGGGGCCAAGGGGCTGGGCGAGCCGGTGACCATTCCGACGGCCGCGGCAATTGCCAACGCCCTGTACATGGCCACCGGTGTCCGGTTTACCCGCGCCCCGGTCAATCCCATTGAAATCCGCAGACACCTTTGATCGCAAATAAGGAGGACTGACGTGCTGCCAAGTTTTTCATATGTCCGGCCGGAAACGGTAAAGGATACGGTCAAACACGCAAGCGACCGGGGCGCCGCCCTGCACGCCGGGGGCACCGACCTGCTCGGATGCTTGCGCGAGGGGATCATGGATGTGGACAAGGTGGTGAGCCTGAGTGCACTTGCAGATTTGTACGGTATCAGGCAAACCGCTGACGGCGGCCTTGCCATCGGCGCGCTTGCCACAATTACCGAAGTGGCGGAAAATCCGCTGGTCCTGAAAAAATACCCGGGCCTGGCCCGGGGGGCGTCTGAAGTGGCCAGCCCTCAGCTTCGAAACCAAGGGACCCTTGGTGGAAACCTCTGCCAGAAACCCCGTTGCTGGTATTACCGGGGGGAGTTCCACTGCCTTCGAAAGGGCGGGGACATGTGTTATGCGCTGGCCGGGGAGCACCAGTTTCATGCCGTATTCGGCCATGATCGGATTTGCGTAATCACCCATCCCTCGGATACCGCACCGGTGCTTGCGGCGCTGGGGGCAAAGGTCCGGGTGGCCGGGCCGGATGGCGGTAAAACCATCGCCGTGGAAAATCTGCACGTATCGCCCAGGGATAACGTTCTGACCGAGACCGTTCTCGGGGACGGGGAAGTGATCACCCGGATTGATCTACCGCGGCCCGCGGCAAACCTCAAGAGCAGCTATCGCAAGGTTCGGGCCCGGCGGTCCTGGGATTTCGCACTGGCCGGTGTTGCGCTGGCCCTTGAGATGGACGGCGACCGGGTGGAAAACAGCCGGGTGTTTTTATCCGGTGCAGCCCCGATCCCCTGGAGAAGCCGCAGCGTGGAAAACGTGATCCAGGGACGCCGCCTGGATGACAAGACCATTGCAGAAGCGCGTGCGGCAGTCGTGGAAAATGCGGACCCGCTGCCCGGAAATACCTACAAGCTGGAGCTGTTCAAGAGCGTGATCGAAGAAGAACTCAGCGCCGTGGTTCGGCCGGCATAAACCGGGGGAACAAACGTGAATCCCCCCGTCAATTGCGCATTTCCCGGCTTCATTATTCCGATCCGTACATGATCTCGGAAAGATCTTTGACCATGAGCTTGGATGCCAGACCTTCCACCTTGACCGCGTCTTCGAGCATGCTCAGGCAGTTGGGGCAGGCCACGGCCAGCACCTCCGCGCCAGTGGCGCTTGCCTGCCGGACCCGGATGCGCGCGGGGCTGTCCTCACTGCCGCCCAGGAGGTCCATGTAATAGTTGCCCGAGCCGCCGCCACAGCAAAACGCGCTTTTCCGGCTGCGTCCCATCTCGACCAACTGCACGCCGCCCATGGACTGAAGCACTTTCCTGGGCGCCTTGTACTCATTGTTCCACCGCCCGAGAAAACACGGATCATGATAGGTGATTTTTATAGGGTCCAGCTTCGGGGCCTCCAGTTTTCCCGCCCGGATCAGGTCAACGATTACCTGGGTGTAGTGATATACCTCGAAATTTCCGCCATGGCGCGGATAGATGTTTTTCAGGGCATTATAGGCGTGCGGCGACAGGGTGATGATCTTTTTTACCCCGTGTTCAGCAAACCGGGCAATGTTTTTTTCGGCAAGCATTTCCACCAGGCCGTCCTCGCCCAACAGTTCGGCTTCGTTGCCGTCATCGGTTTCCGCGTTTCCCAGGACCCCGAAGGATACCCCGGATTTTTGCAGAACCCCGGCCAAGGCCCGGGCCGCGGACCGGGCACGGCTGTCATAAGCGCCCTCGCTGCCCACGAAATACAAAAATTCCTGGTCCCGGTATGGTTCCGGGGAAAGATCGGCCATCCACTGGTCCCGTTTTTTGGCGCCCAGGCCCCACGGATTTCCGTGAAGCTGCACGTTTTCCAGGTACTTTTTTGCAGCCGGCGGCACCAGCCCCTGATCCACCATCAGGTTTCTGGCAGCTGTGACCATGTTGATGATATCATCGGAAAATGACAGGGGGCATTTTTCCTCGCAGTTCTTGCAGGCCACGCAGGAATAGACGATTTCTGCCAAGTGCTCGGACCACGGGATCTCGCCGGTAATCCAGGCCCGGATCAGCCACAGGCGCCCCCCGTTTGAATAGCTTTCCAGCCGGTACCTGGCATAAGACGGACAATTGTCCACATCCTCCCAGTCCTGGGGAAATTTGCAGTACCCGCATCGAAAACAGCGGTGGATGATATCCATATATTGGTATTTTGTCAGCGCCATCATGCCACCTCCCAGTTTCCGGGGTTCATAATGCCGTTTGGATCGAGCATGTGCTTGACCTTTTTCATCATCTGCAGTGTGCCGTCATCCATCCGGTCCATGAGCAGCTTCTGTCCGAATACCGCGGGTTTCCACAGGGTTCCACCGAGTTCCAGGACCCGTTCGTCGGTCTCATGCAGGGCCTGGCGGGCATGCCGGACCGTATCTTCATCCGCCCGGTTAAATGCAAAGGTCCAGGAAAACATCATGCTGTGGCCGCTGCCCAGCACACGGCCCAGGGTCGTATACGGAATGCCGTGCCGCCCGGAAATCTCCACCCCGGACCTGTAACATTCCGGGTAGGACGCCACCGGCATGATTGCGCCCACGTATTCAAATCCGCCGCCTTTTCGCCAGTCCGAGGTTTTGCTGACCACGGGCCGGGGCACTTCCTGACCGCCGGCGCCAATGCCGCCCGTGCCTTCCTGAATGTATTTGTAAAGCCGATCGTCAAACATGAGCTGCCGCTTGAACTCCAGCTCCTTGCGGGAATCGCCGGAAATGTTGATCAGAACGTAGTGAAGCCGGTTAAAGGGCGGCGGAATTTCCTGGCTGACCACCATCATGTCTTCTGCCATGCCCACATGAGTCAGTTCGTAGAGAATTTCCGGCACCAGGTCCTCGTTTTCCACCACAAATGCGTCCTGTTCATGGATTTTCTTGCAGGGAAAAAGACGGAGCGAAACCTTGGTGATAATCCCGGTGCTGCCGCTCCATCCCATAAACATGCTCACATCCGGCAGCGGATGCAGGGTGTACCAGCTGTTTCCCAGGGCGCACGAGCCGAACCGGCAGATTTCCCCTGTTGGCAGCACCACTTCCATGCCGCTGACCATGTCCGAGTTAAACCCGTAAGGGTGCCCCAGATCGCCCTGGCCGTGGATGGCCAGGTTGCCCCCGATTGTGGCCGCAGGCGGCGCCCCGGGCTCAGAGTGCATCAGGTGCGGGGCGTGCTTGTGCAGGTGTGCAGTGAGCTTGCCGTGAGAAGTCCCGACCTCGACCACCACATACCGGCCTTTTTCGTTGAGTTCCAGGATCCGGTTCATGCGCTTTAAATCCAGCTCAATGCCGCCTTTGAGCGGAAGTGCCAGGCCGGCAAGCGAAAGGCCCCCGCCCAGCGGAACCACGGCCACGTTTTTTTCATTGGCCATTTGCACAATCCGGCTGACTTGCCCGGCGGTTGCCGGGGCGGCCACGTAATCGGGCCATTGCGGCTCGGATGTGCCCAGGTCCTTGGAATAGGTGAAAAGCTCCTCAGTGCGGGTCGAAACATAGTCCTGGCCGACAATTTCGACCAGTGCCGCATATACTGAATCCATACATCAACCTCCTCAGGCGGGTGTTTCGCCAATGGCCATTCTGCAAAGATCGCTCATCCAGATCGGCATGATGCCGTTTTCAGCTACCTGTTTTCCCATGGTCTGCATGCACGCCGGGCAGTTGAAGATACACAGCTCGGCGCCGGCCTGCTTCATGTCCCCGATGTTTTTCTCCTGCAGCTCAAGGCAGAACCTGCGGCTGCCTTCCTGTTTCTGGGACACGATGGTGCTGCCGCAGCACAGGGCGTTTTCATCCACGTACCTGCGGCTGACGTGCTCGGCGCCGATCAGGTCGAAAATCTTGTCCACATACCCGTGTGCATCCGGCGACAGCCGGGAGGAACAGGGCCGCTGGTAGGCAACCTTGTAGTTTACCGGCCGGATTTCATCCCTGAGTTCGTTCAGGCGGTTGTAGAGGTGCTCAAACAGGTGAATGGAGCGAAAAGGCACCTCGATGCCGAAAGCCGGGGCATAGGAAGTATAGGTGCCGTAGCATTCGTCGTGAAAATGAACCACCTCGGTGGGCTTGTAGGCGGAGATGGTTTCAATCACCCCGGGCAGCCTTTCATTGATAACCGAGGTCCTGGCAAAGTGCAGGTACATGAGCTGGCAGAAAAAGTGGTGCATTTTCCGGCTGTCCGTGGATATCCGGGTTAAACCTTCAAAGAGCTTTCCCTGGATCAGACGGGTCAGCGGGCTGAATACGCCCATGTTTAAAACCGGGCCGTTGATCTCTGTGATTTCCGGATCACCACGGAAGGGAACGCCCACCTGGATTCCCTGCCGGATGATGGGATCCGGAAGGGGCGCAATACCCAGTTCCTCCTGGCGCTTGACAATCAGGTAAAAGGGATGATTGCCGGCGGGACAGTATTCTTCACAGGCATAACAGGTCCGGCATTCGTGGAGCACCCGGGAGTCCTGCCCGGAAATGAGTTTTTCCATCTCAATTGCCGCTGCTTCAGCGTCCAGATCCATGTACTGGCATCGGGTCATACAGTCACGCGTTTCACAGGAATGGCACTTGCTTTCGTCAAACTGGAACTCAAACATATGGGCCTCCCGATATATGGGTTGGAATCCAGATCACTGGCTGAGAATGATTTTTCGGTTTATGCACCCCCTTCATGATACGGTCAGGGCGATATTGGCGCCATGTTGTAGTTTTGTGCATAGGCTCATTACTGGCACACAATCATACCCATGTCAAATACGGGTCGCTGCCTTATTGAAACAGATCCTTGAATTTCCGGGTTTTTTCCGGCGGCCATTGGGTGCAGTAAGCCGGCTTGCCCTTCATTACCAGCTGCATGCAAATATCCTCGCATGCCGGATCGCAGTGAATGATTTCCTCCTCGCGTCCCGCCCGGGCCTTTTTGGGCCACTCTGGATCGGCCCACAATACACGGGCAAGCCCGACCAGATCGGCCTTGCCGCCGGCGATGATGTTTTCCGCGGTCTGCGGCGAAGAGATGCGGCCGGCTGTGATCACCGGCACGGAGACGTGTTTTTTGACCGCTTCGGAAAGATCGGCCATATACCCCTCGGTCTTGGACTGTTTGATGATCTCCGGCTTGGTAAAGGATTCGTAGGTCCCGCCCATCACGGAAAGGTAGGCCACGCCGGCTTCTGAAAGTTTTCCGGCAAGCACCGCGGATTCCCCGGGTTTCAGCCCGTCATCCAGGAATTCGTCTGCCAGAAACCGGTAGCCGACCGGAAGGTCGCCGACTTCGGATTTTACCGCGGAAAATACTTCCAGCGGAAATTTCATCCGGTTTTCCAGGCTGCCGCCGTAGGCATCGGTTCTCTGGTTGGTCCGGGGGGAGAGAAACTGGGACAGCAGATATCCGGTGCCGCCGTGGAGTTCCACCATGTCAAAACCGGCGGCTTTGGCACGCCTGGCCGCATCCCGGAATTTGTCGCGGATATCCTTAATTTCATCCAGGTTCAAGGCCCTGGGTGTGCGGCCAAAGGTCTCCACGGCCGAGGGTGCCACCGGTTCTGCGGTCCCGGCAAACCGGCCGGCATGGTTGATCTGGATGCCTGCAAGAGCGCCCTGTTTTTGAATTTCTTCGGCCAGTTCCTTTAAACCGGAAAGATTGTCATCCGTATCCAGCCGGATGGTCCGGTTGCTCCCGCTGCCCGCAGGATGGTCCACCGTGGCGTTTTCCACGGTAATCACGGCGGCACCGCTCTGGGCCATGAGCCGGTAATGTTCCAGCAGCATGGGTGAAATCCACCCGCCTTCGGCGGCATATCCCAGATAAAGGGGCGTCATGGTGATTCGGTTTTCAAGTGTTTTGCCCCCCACTTCAATGGCGGAAAAAAGGGAAGTATACATTTGCGGCCTCCTATTGGGTAAGAAAATTTCTCTGATGGATTGGACAGATTGATGGAACACTGTTTAATATATATGAAATCAGTTGCGGATAAATCAAGGACAATCTTGAAGCCTCCCCCTGATTCAATGTCTCAGATTTTTTCAAATTAATTGCAAGGCAAGGGTTGACCTGATACCGGGATCATGTTTAAGGTTATTGCGGTTTGACACATCGGGAAGAACCCTGAGACAGTCGCCGAATATATTTTACGCAGGAAACAATTCCATGGAAGTTTTTCTGGAACCCAAAAGGACAAGGCAAGTACGCCCGGGTGCAAACCTGCAGCAGACGTCCTATTGGGGCCGGTTGAAAAAGCAGCATGGAAGGGGGGCCCGGGCATTTGATATCCGGCTCGAGGAATATGACGGCGCCGGTAGAGTTTCGGCCGAGAAAAATCGGTATTTCCGCGGCACAGGCGCCTCAGACATGCTCGTGGTGCTTCGCGAAATCGGATCCGGTGCCACAATGGCCTATGTACCGTTCGGCCCGGAACTGCTGCCCGATGAAATGCAGCGCGGCGCATGGCTGGAACAGATTTCGCAGCAATTGGCCCCCCATCTGCCGGAAGACTGCATATTCATCCGTTATGACCTGCCCTGGCAGTCTCCCTGGGTCAATGAGCCGAGCCGTTATACAGAAGACCATCAATGGCTGGGCGCGCCCAAGACTCGTGTTCAGGAAATGCGCATGAATTTTGATACAGCGCATTGGAACCTGAGAAAGGCGCCCACGGACCTGCTCCCTCCGGACACGGTGCTGGTGGACGTGGCCGCGGACCGGGACCGGATCCTCAAGCGGATGAAGCCCAAGACCCGCTACAATATCCGCCTGTCTGCCAGAAAAGGCGTCCGGGTTCGGGATGCGGGCATTGACGGACTGCCGGCGTGGTATGATCTGTACCGTCGGACCGCCTGGAGACACGGCATGAACTTAAACGACATGGATTACTTCGCCTCTGCCTTCAAGGTGGAGAATCAGGGATGCCAGTCTCCTGCCAGCGTGCACCTGCTGCTTGCAGAGGCCGGCGATCAACCCCTGGCCGGGATTATCCTGGCCATTTCCGGCTGTCGGGCCACCTATCTTTACGGCGCATCCGCAGCAGAACAAAAAAACCTGATGGGATCCTATGCCGTGCAGTGGGAGGCCATTTCCCGCGCACACAAGGCCGGATGCCGGGAATACGACCTTTTCGGCGTCTCGCCGAACCCGGATCCGGACCATCCCATGTACGGGCTTTTCCGGTTCAAAACCGGTTTCGGGGGCCGGATGCTCCACCGCCAGGGATGCTGGGATTATCCGCTTGATGAAGACAGATACACGGTTTTCCGGGCCTCTGAAATGGCCGGGCCGGCTTTTGCAGCCGGCTGAGGCAAAAACCGGCGGATGCTTTAAACCTTATCATCAGGGAGTTGCCAATGCGGACCAAATTTTTGGTAATGATTTTATTTTGCGTTTTTTTCGTGGCCGGATGCGGGTCTGCCGGATGGCAGGATACTGCTGTGAACAAGGACAGCGGGTTTATTGTAAAGCTTCAGCAAAAGATGAAAGACGGCAGGCCGGTTGCCCAGGATTACAGCCATCCCGCGGAAATCGGGGCCGAGAGCCTGGCGTGGTTTTTCAATGACCTGTCTTACATGACCAGTCCGAAGCTGCTGAGCGATTCCGAGGAAAAACCGGTTTTTCAGAACCGCGAGATCAACCGGCTTGCACCGGCTGTTTCCCGGGCGCTGAAAAACGCGGATGCCGCTCAGCGGGTGCATTTTACTTCCTATAACTACAGCAGAGGGCTTTTGTTTCAAAAACGCCGGATCACTCAGGGCACGCTTTTCGTGGATGCCAAGGGGAATTTAAATATGGATTTCTCCTGGATCAACCATGAGGTCAACCTGGAAGATCAGCCCAAGGGCAAAGGCGGATTCAGCCAGGGAGATCCCATCGGCATGGCCGAACCCGACACCCCGGTTCTGGCCAATCGGCCTTATATCCGGCATCATCGCGGGGAAAACGGCAAGGCCGACAGCATGTGGATACAGGCGCCTGTGGAAGATATCCGCCGGGTGGCAAAGAAAGCGAAGCCGGCAGAAGAAAACAAGGTGCAAAAGCCTGCCGAAGAAATAACTGCCTCCGAAAAACGGGATCAGGCGGAACCCGGTGAAGAAAAAACGCCCGAGGTGGACAAATCCGGGCCGGAAGAACCAGCCGGAAACTGGGAAACCCGCAAAGAGGAAATCCGTGACAGGCTGAAGTATTTAAAGGATCTTTACCAAGAGGGGTTGATCACCGAGTCCGAGTACCAAAACCAGAAACAGGAGGCCCTCGAGGACCTGCAATAAATCAGGCCTGTCCGAGATAGATCTCCTTGGCTGCCAGAATCCGGGCAACCGGTTGACCCAGGCGGCCGCAGAATTGATTTTCTGCATATTGCGCGTATATGGTTTCAAAGGCGGACTCGATTTTTGCCATGGAATGGCAGATCAGGGCGATGTCGATGTCTGCTTCCAGGATCTGGCGAACCGCATCCGGAAGCTCGTAATACCGGGCGATCGCGCCCATTTCGAGGTCATCGGTAAGAACCAGGCCGGTATATCCCATTTTTTCGCGCAGCAGCTCGCGGGCTACCGCCGGCGACAGGCTGGCCGGCCACTTTCGGTCAAACACGGCATATCTTACGTGTGAGAGCATGATCCCGGCGGCGTGGTTTCCGATGGCTGCGGAAAACGGAACCAGGTCCCGGGCTTCGAGTTCTGCTGCCGAAATCTCAAGGTCCGGGCGGTCGGTGTGGGAATCCGTAAACGTCCTGCCGATTCCGGGGAAATGCTTGGCCACGGCCATGATGCGGTTTTTCTGCAGGCCGGAAATCACCGCAGTGCCCATCTTAGCCACCTTTTCCGGGTCATTGCTGAATGCACGTCCGGTCATTACGCTTTTGCCGCCCGAGTCGGCCACATCCATCACAGGCGCCATGTTCATGTTGATGCCTGCCCGGGAAAGTTCAATGGCGGCAATACCTGCAAATTCAGCAGCTTCGGATGCATTGCGGATACGGGCAGCCGCCGGCAGCTCGGTAAAATCCGGGGGCTTGAGCCGCGCCACCTGTCCGCCTTCCTGGTCCACGGCAATGATCAGGGGCGGGTGGCCGCAGGATGCGGCGTATGCCCGGGCATCGGCGCATAGCCGCTGAACCTGGCCGGCGTTTTCAATATTCCTGGAAAACAGGATGATGCCGCCCACGCAGATCGTATCAATGAGATATCTGAGATCCGCATTTAACGAGGTGCCGTAAAATCCGGCCATGATTCGCTGGCCTGCCGCTTGCCGGCGTGAGAGAGGGATGTGCATATCACGAAAGGGGATTGTTCTGTTTTTCATGGCCGATGGTCGACGCAGGCGAGGGCCCGTAGTCGTGGCCCGGCCAGACCCGGGTTTCTGCGGGCAGGGTGTACAGTCTTTCGTGAATCGAGGCCAGAATCTGTTGAAAGGAACCGCCCGGCAGGTCGGTCCGGCCCACGGCCTCAACAAAAAGGGTATCCCCGGTAAACACGTGACCGGGCGTGTATATGCAAATGGATCCGGGTGTGTGGCCCGGGGTGTGTATGACCTGCAGCTCGATCTGGCCTAATTGAATTACGTCATGATCGGCAAGCAGGCAGTCCGCCCTGGGCGAGCCCTTGCCGCCCATGACCCGGGAGATTGCCCGGGATAGCACCTTGGCCAACTGCCGGGCATCGTCCTTGTGAATGCAGAGCCGTGCACCGGTGGCGCTGATGATTTCCGCGTTGCCCGAAGTGTGATCGGGATGGGCATGGGTATTGATCACGTACTTGATGGTATATCCGCCGGCATTGGCCGCATTTAAGATTTTTTGCGGATCAAATGCCGGATCGATCACCGCGCAGTTGCGGGTATCCGGATCGCCGATAAGATAGGCAAAATTGGCCATCCTGGGAATAAAAATCTGCTTGATTTCCATTGCGCCTTACCAGAAAGATCACGTGTTTTTCGGTTTATCCGGCTTCGTGGTTTTTGCGTGCCTTTTTCCGGGGTTCATGGGTGCACAGGGGCTCTTCTGCCAGCCAGTCTTCTGTGGCCTCATAGGCCCTTGCCCGGCAGCCGCCGCAGACCCGTTTATACTCACAGGCCCCGCATTTGCCCTTGAGGTTGTCAAAATTGCGCAGGGATTGGAAAATTTCCGAATGCTGCCAGATATCGGCAAAAGAGGTGCGGGTCACCTCGCCGCAGTTGAGATCCAGAAAGCCGCACGGCTGCACCACGCCCCTGTGGGAAATAAAGCAGAAGCTGGTTCCGCCCAGGCAGCCGCGGGTTACTGCATCCAGCCCGTCACTCTGATAGGTGACCTGCCTGCCCTCGGAGCGGGCCCGCTGGCGCAGAATCCGGTAATAATGCGGTGCGCAGGTGGCCTTCAGCTGCAGCCGGGTTTTATTCTTCTGATCGTAAAACCAGTTCAGCGTTTCTTCATATTCCCGGGCCGTGATGGCCTGATCCACGATGTACTTTCCCCGTCCGGTGGGCACCAGCAGGAAGATGTGCAGGGCCACTGCCCCGAGATTTTCCGCGAGTTCGAGAATCCTGGGGATCTCATCGCGGTTTAACCGGGTGATGGTGGTATTGACCTGGAATTCAATACCCGCGGTCTTTGCCGCCTCGATGCCGGAGAGCGCACCCTCAAACGCGCCGTCCACGCCCCGGAAGCCGTCATGGCGCTTGGCAGTGGCCCCGTCGAGGCTCACACTGATACGCTCGATGCCCGAATCGATCATCTGCCCGGCCTTCTGCGGGGTCACCAGGGTGCCGTTGGGGGCCATGACCATGCGCAGGCCTTTTTGCGTGCCGTATGCGGCAATATCGAAGATATCCTCCCGGAGCAGGGGTTCGCCGCCGGTGAGAATAACGATGGGACGGCCCACTTCTGCGATTTGATCCAGCAGGACAAAAGCTGCGGCCGTGTCCAGTTCGCCGGTATAAGGCCCGCATGTTGCCGCAGCCCGGCAGTGCACGCAGGACAGGTTGCAGTTGCGGGTTACCTCCCAGGCCACCAGGCGCAGATTCCCGGGGTCCGGAGAAGTTCCGGCCGGTGGCCGGTTTTCGGGATGTTTGCGGTCTTGCGTATTCACGACAAATCAGCCCCGGCCCGAACCGGGCTGATCGCCTTGCAGCGCCCGGGCGGCTTCCATTGCAAAATAAGTCAGGATCATGTCCGCCCCGGCCCGCTTGATGGCAGTCAGGGTCTCCAGGGCCGCCGCGGTGCCGTCGAGCCATCCCATTTTTTCGGCGGCGCGGATCATTGCGTATTCGCCGCTGACATTGTAGGCGGCCACGGGCAGATCGATTTCCTCGCGGATCCGGCTGATAATGTCCAAATAGGGCAGGGCGGGCTTGACCATGATCACGTCGGCGCCTTCGCTTACGTCGAGGCTGGCCTCGCGCACGGCTTCCAGCGCATTGGCCGGATCCATCTGATAGGTGCGCCGGTTACCGAACTGCGGTGCGGAATGGGCCGCTTCCCGGAACGGGCCGTAGTAAGCCGAACAGTACTTGGCGGCATAGGACATGATCGGCACGTGGGTAAAATCGTTTTCATCCAGGGTCTCCCGGATAAAGCCCACCCGGCCGTCCATCATGTCAGAAGGCGCCACCATGTCGGCCCCGGATTCTGCATGAGACAGGGCGGTGCGGGCCAGCAGGTCCAGGGATCCGTCATTGTCAATAATGCCCTTTTCCACCATCCCGCAATGTCCATGGTCCGTGTACTGGCAAAGGCATACATCCGTGATTACCGCAATGTCCGGACATTTGTCCTTTACCGCACGGATTGTCTGCTGCACGATGCCGTCTTTGGCATATGCCTGGGTGGCCAGAGGGTCCTTTTTATCCGGCACGCCAAAGAGGAGGATCGCCGGGATTTCCAGGTTTTTGGCCTCTTTGGCGGTTTTGACCACGTGGTCCACGGACATGTGATACTGGCCCGGCATGGATTCCACGGGCTCCCGCACGTTTTTGCCGGTGACGGCAAACAAGGGCATGATCAGATTGTCCGTGCAAAGACGGGTTTCGCGGATCATTCGCCGGAATGGTTCGCTTTGCCGCATTCGCCTGGGCCGGTAATCCGGAAACTGCATATTTGAACCCCCGCTGTTTGTTTACTGGATTTCTTCGTCTGTCAGGTAGCAGGCCGGATCCGGAGCCCAGACATCGCCGGTCACCGCCTCGGCCCGTACCCGGAAGTTTCCGCCGCAGATGTCGAGCCATCGGCATTTTGCACACCGGCCATTGACGTGCTTTTTCTTTTCCTTGAGCCTGGCCAAAAGCGGATCAGCCGAGGTGTCGGTCCAGATTTCCGAAAACGGCCGCTGCCGGACATTGCCGAAGCTGTGGTGACGCCAGAACTGGTCCGCGTGCACCTCCCCGTCCCAGCTCACGCACCCGATGCCACGGCCCGAGTTGTTGCCCTCGTTCATCTGCAGCAATTCGAGCACTTCCGCGGCCCGTTCGGGATTTTCCCGCAGCAGGCGCAGATAGACGTATGGACCGTCCGCATGGTTGTCCACGGTGAGCACTTCCTTGGGCTTGCCCCGGTCATGAAGATCCCGCGTACGTTCCATGATCAGATCCAGAATCTGCCGGGTTTCTTCATGAGAGACATCATCATTGACCAGGCTCGATCCCCGGCCCGCGTATACCAGGTGATAAAAGCAGATGCGGGGCACTTCCATTTCCTCGAGAAGATCAAAGAGTCCGGGAATTTCATCCACGTTAAACCGGTTGACGGTAAAACGCAGGCCCACCTTGATGCCTGCGGCCTTGCAGTTTTCAATTCCCTTCATGGCCTGGTCAAAGGCGCCTTCCATTCCCCGGAACCGGTCGTTGACCTGCCGGTTGCCGTCCAGGCTGATGCCCACGTAGGAAAGCCCGATGTCTTTTAACACCCGGGCGGTGTCCCGGTCAATGAGTGTTCCGTTGGTGGATATAACGGCCCGCATCCCCCGGCTGACCGCGTACTCTGCAAGTTCCGGCAGGTCGGGACGCATCAGCGGCTCTCCGCCGGAAAGCAGCAACACGGGCGCTCCCATATCGGCAAGGTCGTCGATCAGGGCTTTTCCCTCTGCGGTGGAAAGCTCGTTTTCCTGAAGGCCCGCCTTGGCGTGGGCATAGCAGTGAATACACCTGAGATTGCAGCGCCGGGTGATATTCCATACCACCACGGGCCGTTTGTCTGCTGAAAACTGGAGCAGATGCGAGGGCATTTCTTTGGATTGCCGGCCGTAGCGCAGGGTATCCGAAGGCTCTACCGTGCCGCAGTAAAGCTTGGAGATTCCGATCATCTAAGCCTCATGTTATTCTTTATTGGACCGGGTCCGTATCGAGATCCGGGGAGATGTTGTGTTTGGCAAATTCGGTTTTAATCAGGTTGTCCAGGAATTTCTCCGGTTCGGCAAGCGCGTATTTCGATATGAAAAAACGGTTCTTGCCGGTTTTTTCGCGTACCAGTTTCAATCCGTATTCAAAATCATCAGACAACTTACGATAGATCTGGTCGATATTCAATGATTGATTCGACATGAGTTCGCAAATATAATCAATGGCGTCTTCTTCAAGAACGACATTGACATCGTGACGGTTGTAAAAATCAATCTCGATTTTCTTGATCAGATCGTAATAGGACTTGATTCTACTGACAGCCGTGCCGATTTCCACCACGTTGTTCCAGTATTCGTCTGCAATCCGCTCAATCCGGTATTCTGAAAGCGGCAGGCCGTATTGCTCGGAAAGCATCTTGCGGTTCTCCCGGATATAGTCGATCAAGTGGCTGCGGTTTTGCTCGGCAATACGCGTAAATTCCGCCTCCCGCCGGTCGGTGTCCCCGCCGGCGATCCATTTTTCAAGCACCTTGGCCGGGTTCTCCACCGCTTCGCCGGTGATCGGAAAGCGCCGAATTTTAAAGGAGGGCAGGCGGGTTTCAAATGGAATCAGCGCCTGCTCGATAACGCTGACAAGCCCCCGGGCGCCGGTGTTTTCATTATAAGCCCGCCGGGCAAGGATGTCCAGGGCCTCCTCGGAAAAGCGTGCATCAATTCCATAGGTGGCGAAATCGAGCCGTTTGCTCAAAATAATCGGGTTGTTGGGGTTTTTCAAAATTTCCAGCAGATCGTTCTGGGAAAGACGTTCAAATACGGAGCGCACCGGCAGCCGGCCGATGAACTCTGATTCAAACCCGTATTCAACCAGATCTTCCGCCTTGACCCGGTGCAGGGCGGCTGCTTCATCCGGGGCTTCCTGGATTTTTGCCCCGAATCCGATGGACTGGTCCGTTGTGCGTTCCCGCACGATTTCCGGCAGCTCGGAAAATGCGCCGCTGACAATAAACAGGATGTTCCGGGTATTGACCGAACGTTTTTCCCGCTTACCGGTCTTTTTGAACTGTTCCACCTCCTGGATCATGGAAATGGGGTCATTGGCGTTTTTAAGCTCAACCTCGGTTTCCTCCATGGGTTTTAAAAGCGCCCGCTGCACACCGGTTCTCGAAACATCCGTGCCGTAGTGGGTCTTGCTGCCTGCGATCTTGTCGATTTCGTCGATGTAGACGATGCCGTACTGGGCGAGATCAATATCATTGTCGCTCTCCCGGACCAGGTCGCGCACCATGTCTTCCACATCACCACCCACGTATCCGGTTTCGCTGAACTTGGTGGCATCCGCCTTGACAAAAGGGACCCCGATTTTCTTGGCGATGAGCTTAATCATGTAAGTTTTGCCCACGCCCGTGGGGCCGATCATGATGATGTTATTTTTGATCCGCCCCTCGAAATCGCTACTTTGCCCGGCGCGCTCTCCGTGGCCGATGCGGTTGAAGTGGGTGCTGATCTTGGTGGCCAGAATCCGCTTGGCAGCTTCCTGCCGGATGATATACTGGTCCAGATAACCGATGAGCTCTTCGGGTCTTAAGTCAAAATTGACGTCGTGGTCGTCCCGGCCTTTTCCCGAGGTATCCTCGGAAGATCCGTGTTCCGGCACCACGATCGGGGAAACGAGTTTCACCTGATTTCCGTATTTTTTGGAAAGAAAGTCTGAGATTTCTTTTTCGATCTCTTTGGGATTCGGGATATTCATGTTTTTGCGTTCCATAATGCCTTAAAATTTCGTTATATTTTTTTGATCTTGGCGTTTTGTTGCTCCCAAAATAATCACTTGCCGCGCAAATGCAAGGGGGACAGCCGTATGATCAAGAATTTCAGAAAGATCCCCGGGCATCTGGCAGATATTGGGTCAAACCGAAATGAATTGGACAAACGCAACCACGTTTATTATATTAAACAGAGGTTTGAGTTAATTCATCGAACACAACAAACCAGACTAAGGAGGGGAACCATGACTGAAAGTGTTTACAAATTCATCGAACTGGTCGGCACCAGCAAAACCTCATGGGAAGAGGCAGTCAAGAATGCCGTTGAAACCGCTTCGAAATCGGTGCGCGACACGCGGGTGGCCGAGGTCAAGGACCTGGACGTAAAAATCGAGGATGGGAAAGTGGTGCTGTTTCGGGCAGTTGTCAAGCTTTCCTTCAAGTACAAGACTGAGTAAAATCTTCACAGGGAAAATCCTGAAAGACGGAAATCATGAAAAGGCGGCCCTGCTGGCCGCCTTTTCGTGTTTTGGAAACCACTTTTCAGTCTTTTTTGTACCTAAATTGAAAATCCCGGGGGTTTCAAATTTTAACACCTGAAAATGACTTAATTCCTTAAAAAAATAAAAAAATTGATCCGTGTAAAAATTTGAAACGCTCAATTTAGGTAAAAATCGCTGTACCAATTTACATAAACAGGCAATACTGTTATATTAAGACTATTCACATAAAGAAAAACCTATTACCGGCATCTCAACCAACAAATCCCCCATCAAACCCGGGGAGCGGATATGCCATACAAAACTGTCGTATTGGGAGCCGGTCCGGGCGGCTTGTTTGCAGCCGTGCGGGCCGCCCAATTAAATGCCGAGGTGACCCTGGTGGAAGCAGATGCCCTCGGCGGCACCTGCCTGAACCGGGGATGTATTCCCTCCAAGGTGATGCGGGAGGCCGGCGCATTGATGGCCGATTGCCAGCGTTTCAGTAAGTTCGGGGTGCGCCTGCCGGGTCTTCCGGAAATTGATATGCCTCAGCTAAGCGCCCGCAGGCAGGCGGTTGTCTCCGCCCAGGCCAAGGGGGTCGCCCGGATTCTGGATAAACTAGGGATCCGGGTGGTAAACGGCCGTGGCTTTATTGAGGGACCGCAGAACCTCACAGTGACACAGGCCGACGGCAACACGCAAACCATTAAATGGGACCGCCTGATTATTGCCGCCGGCGCCGGTCCCCGGCCGCTGCCCGGCATCCCGTTTGACGGCGAGCGGGTTATTTCCAGCACAGATGCCCTCTGCCTTGAAACCGTGCCGGAATCGCTTGTGATTGCCGGCGGCGGTGTCATCGGCTGCGAGTTTGCCACGATTTTTTCCGCACTGGGCAGCCGGGTAACCCTTGTGGAGGCCATGGAAAGACTGCTTCCGCTTCCGTTTATTGACGAAACCTGCTCCAAAACGCTTTTGCGCGAGTTTAAAAAACAGAAAATCAAATGCTTTCCGGGACGGGCGGTGGAATCCATCCAAAAAACCGATCCGGGCGTGAATGTAATTATCGGTGACTCGCCGTTTCAGCAGCAGTCGGAGCCGCAGCCCGAAACCGAGGCATCCGCTGAAAGGTTGCTGGTCTGCATCGGACGCACACCTATGCTGTCTGGCATGGGCCTGGAGAATGTCGGCGTTGAAACCGACGATCAGGGGTGGATCAAGGCCGATTCCCGGATGGAAACCTCCGTGGAAAACGTTTATGCCGTTGGAGACGTGCTGGGACCGGATAAATTGATGCTTGCCTATGTTGCCTCCAAGGAGGGCATGACAGCTGCGGAAAACGCCCTTGGACCAGGCCGGGAGATGAGCTACGAGGCTGTACCCAATGTGGTCTTTACCCTGCCTGAGGTGGCCAATGTCGGCCTGACCCAGACCCAGGCAGCAGAGGCGGGCTATACGGCAGAAACTGAGACAGTGCTGTTCCGGAGCCTGGGCAAACCGCAGGTGACCGGTAACATTACCGGCCAGGCCCAGGTGGTTTTTGACACCGAAAGTGAACAGATACTTGGGGTGCACATTGTCGGTCCCGAGGCCACCGATATCATCCCCGAGGCCACCCTGGCGGTAAAAAGCCATGCCACTGTGAGAGATGTTGCCAATACCATGCATGGCCACCCCACCCATGCGGAAATCATGGAGGAGTTGGCAGCCAAGGCCATCGGCCGTGCGGTTTACGGGTAGCGGTCTGCTTGTCAGGCCGGGTACCCGGTTAAGGAAATACGGATATGTCATCGGAGCCGAAACAGACCCCGCTTTTTCAAAGGCACCGGGAACTGGGTGCCAACTTCTCCGTTTTCGGCGGCTATCGCATGCCGCTGTGGTATCCCTCAGGCGCCAAAACCGAGCATCTGGCAGTTATCTGCCGGGCCGGATTGTTTGATACCAGCCACATGGCTGCGATCCGCGTAAGCGGCCCCGGGGCGCCGGAGCTGCTTCAGCAGTGCTGCACCCGGGACCTGGAGCGCTGTTTCGGCAAGGACAAGCGCCCCCTTATGCCCGGGATGGCCGCATACGGCGCCTATCTCAACAAAAGCGGCGGCGTGATCGACGATACTCTGATTTATCAACTGGCACATCAGGATTACCTTTCGGTGGTAAACGCCGGGCAGGGCGCAGTGGTATCCGATCATCTGCGCACGACCGGCGGCAACAGCCAAGTTGATGTCACTGACCTGACAGACCGGTTGGGAAAACTGGATCTGCAGGGACCGGCCTCGGTTGCCATTCTCATGAAAACCCTGGAAAATCCCGGCAATGTCCTGGCCGATCTGTTGTACTTTTCCTTTAAGGCGGATCAGGAAATTTTTCCCGCTTGGCAGACCCGGGTACGCCTGGGTGAAAATATTCCCCTCATGCTCTCGCGCAGCGGGTATACCGGGGAGATGGGTTTTGAGCTGTTTGTCCGGCCGCAGGATCTGATCGCTGCCTGGGACCTTCTGCTTGCAGCAGGCCAAAAGGAAGAACTGATCCCCTGCGGTCTGGCCGCCCGGGATTCCCTGCGCACCGGGGCGGTCTTGCCCTTGTCCCACCAGGACATCGGTGACTGGCCCTTTATCCATCATCCCTGGCACATTGCCCTTGCGTTTACCCCGGATGGCACCGGCTTTACAAAGCAATTTATTGGAAGCCGGGCGCTTCTGGAACCTGATCGGCCTTTTTACACCTGTGCTTTTGTGGGCTATGATCTGCGGAAAATCGCGGTTTCGAAAAACGCCCCGCCGCAGGTCCTGGATGAGGCCGGCAAGCCAGCGGGCATTGTTTTGACCTGTGTTACGGAGATGGCCATTGGCCGCGACAGCGGCAGCCGGGTTTACAGCGTGAGCAGCCCGGATAAACCGGAAGGGTTTGAACCAAGGGGACTGTGCTGCGGGTTCGTAAGACTGGT
The DNA here is from genome assembly GCA_964613595.1 of uncultured Desulfobacteraceae bacterium. Classification (GTDB taxonomy): domain Bacteria; phylum Desulfobacterota; class Desulfobacteria; order Desulfobacterales; family Desulfosalsimonadaceae; genus Desulfosalsimonas. Next base: position 18,794 of record CAZTHW010000005.1, read on the forward strand.
GCGGCCGCCGGAGCCCGGGGAGATCGTATCCTTAAACGACGGCCGGCGAAAGATCAGGGTGGAACTCACCCGCGATATCCGCCCTGATCGCAGCGCAGGAAAGGACATAAACCAAATCATAGAGGAGTTGTCATGAGATCAGTGGATGAATTGGTGCTGCCGGAGGCGCTTGGGTATACCGAAAATCATGAATGGGCCAGAAAAGACGGATCCGAGGTGGTGGCGGGTATTACCGATTATGCCCAGGAGGAGCTGGGCGACATTGTTTACGCGGAACTGCCCGAAATCGGGCAGAGCTTTGAAAAAGGCGCGGAATTCGGCACGGTGGAATCAGTCAAGGCTGTGGCGGAACTTTACATGCCGGTTGCCGGGGAGATTACCGGTATCAACCAGGAACTGGAAAACCGGCCGGACCTGGTCAATGAAGACCCCTACGGCCGGGGCTGGCTGGTTACGATCAAGCCTGCAGACCCCGGGGAAATTCAATCCCTGATGGATAAAACCGCCTATTACGAGCTGTTGAAAGGACTCTAAGCATGCGATACCTGCCACATACAGATTCTGATATCGCGGCCATGCTCAAGGCGATCGGCGTGGACAGCACGGATGACCTGTTTGCCAACATTCCGGAAGCCGCCCGCAGCAGCCGGGAAATGGATTTGCCGCCGGCGATGAGCGAATGGGAAATGCGCGCCTACATGGAACGCCTTGCCGCAGAATCCCCCGATCATAAGATTTTTCTGGGCGCGGGCAAGTATGATCATTATATACCGGCAACAGTCACCAACCTGCTTGAACGCTCCGAACTGCTGACATCGTATACGCCCTATCAGCCGGAAGTCAGCCAGGGAACTCTGCAGGCCGTTTATGAATACCAAACCCTGACCGCCCGGCTGCTGGGCCTGGAAATATCCAATGCGTCCATGTATGACGGGGCCTCGGCACTGGCCGAATCCCTGCTCATGGCCACCCGCATCCGCAAAAAAAGCAAGGGAAAAATTGTCCTGTCATCTCTTATCCATCCCAGCTACTGCCAGGTGGTAAAAACCTACTTCCGGCCCACCCCGTTTGAAATCACATTTTTGCCCGTTTTGGCAGACGGCCGAACCGATGTGTCGGCACTGGCGGACATGGGCGATGTGGTTGCCGTGGCGGTCCAGTCGCCCAATTTTCTTGGATGCGTGGAGGATCTTGCCGGGTTCGGCGATCTTGTCACTCAAACAAAGGCAATTTTCGTGACTTGTTTTACCGAACCGCTGGCATACGGGCTTTATCAGCCGCCGGGGGGCCAGGGTGCAGACATTGCATGCGGGGAGGGCGGCAGCCTGGGACTCCCTCCGGGCTACGGCGGCCCGGGCCTTGGCATGCTGGCCACGAAGATGGATTATGTGCGGCGCATGCCGGGCCGCGTGGTGGGCAAGACCACTGATGCTAACGGCAAGGATGGCTTTGTTTTAACCCTGGCCACCCGGGAGCAGCATATCCGCAGGGCCCGGGCCACCTCCAATATCTGCACCAACAGCAATTTTTGCGCGATCGCCGCTGCTGTTTACATGGCATGCCTGGGTAAAACCGGATTCCGGGAGCTGGCCCGGCTCAACTATGACAAAACCGAATACTTAAAACAGCAACTGCGACGGGCCGGCATGACCCTGCCCTTTGGCGCCCCGACATTCAACGAATTCGTGGTCAAACTTCCGCCCGACTTCAAACGCAAATACGCAGACCTTGCCGCCTCCGGCGGGATCGTGGCCGGCCTGCCCCTGGCGGATTGGTATCCGGAACTGGCCGATCACTACCTGTTATGCGTTACCGAAAAGATCACCCGGGCGGATATGGACCAACTGGTAAAAGAGGTGTCTGAATGAAACAACCGAGTGCAACCACCGGATTGAAGTGGGACGAGCCTTTGCTGTGGGAAAAGGGCCAGAGCGGCAGAAGCGCTTTTTCGCTTCCCGCCCGGGACGTGGAGCGGTTTGCCGTGGAATCCAACATGGAAAGGCAAGGACCGGATTTCCCGGATTTAAGCGAGCCTGAAGTGGTTCGCCACTATACCCGCCTTTCGCAGTGGAATTACGGAATTGACTCCGGGCTCTATCCGCTTGGCTCCTGTACCATGAAATACAATCCCAAAATCAATGAAGCCATTGCCGCTTTACCGGGTTTTGCCAACCCGCATCCCCTTTTGCCTGAACAATCCTGCCAGGGAATTCTGCGGGTCATGGCGGAACTGGAGCGATTTCTTGCCGAAATTACGGGGCTGGATGCGGTTTCCCTGCAGCCGGCGGCCGGCGCCCAGGGAGAGCTGACCGGCATGCTGCTGATCCGGGCCTATCACGAGTCACAGGGCAGCCCCCGCTCCAAGCTACTGGTGCCGGATACCGCACACGGTACCAACCCGGCCAGCGCCGCCATCTGCGGGTACCAGCCGGTAGCCGTGACCTCCAACGAGCGAGGGATACTTTCAGCAGAGGCGGTGGCAGGGCTCATGGACGAGCAAACCGCGGGGATCATGGTGACAAACCCCAACACGCTGGGGTTATTTGAGGAAAACATCATGACCATCGCTGAAATCGTCCATGAAAAAGGCGGCCAGGTCTACTGCGACGGCGCCAACATGAACGCCCTGTTCGGCAGGGTCGACATGGGCAAATCCGGCGTGGATGTTTTGCATTTAAACCTGCACAAAACCTTTTCCACGCCGCACGGCGGCGGCGGGCCGGGTGCCGGTCCGGTGTGCGTGAGACAACACCTGGAAAAATATCTTCCTGTGCCGCGGCTCGTGGAAAAACAGGGCCGGCTTTCCTGGTCGTCTGATGCCCCCGATACCATCGGGCGAATGCACGGGTTTTTTGGAAACTTCGGCGTGATGGTAAAAGCCTGCTGCTATATACTCAGCATGGGCGCGGAAAATTTGCAGAAAGTCAGTGAACTGGCGGTATTGAACGCCAATTACCTCAAGGAGAATTTAAAGCAGACGCTCCATTTACCCTATGACCGGCTGTGCATGCACGAGTGCGTGTTCACGGACAAAAACCAGGCCGACTGCCATGTAAATACCCTGGATATCGCCAAGCGTCTGATCGATTACGGTTTTCACCCGCCGACGATCTATTTTCCCCTTGTGGTGCACGGCGCCCTCATGACCGAGCCCACGGAAACCGAAACCAAGGAAACACTGGATGGTTATATCGCTGCTGTGCAAGCCATTGACAGGGAAGCCCGCACAGCGCCTGAACTGCTGCGCCAGGCCCCGACCGCGAGCAGGCTCGGGCGGCTGGACGAGACCACGGCCGCCAGAAGCCCCTGTTTGACTGGGTGAGAAACCGTGAGCAAAACAGGCGTCAAGCATCAAGGACCTTCCTGCGCAAAGCCTGTCTGGGCCTGCGTGGAACTGCCGGTAACAGACTACATGCAGGCCCTGCGGCTTCAGCAGAACCTGGTTTCCGCCCGGGCCAGCCGGCAGTTAAACCGGGATATCGTGCTGATTCTCCAGCATTTACCGGTCTTTACCCTTGGCAATCAAGGCGGGGCAGAGCATTTGCGCGTTTCGGAAAATTTTCTAAAGGCCCGCGGCATTTCCCTTGTTAAAACCGACCGGGGGGGCAGCATTACCTATCACGGGCCGGGACAGCTTGTGGCCTATCCAATCGTGGACCTGGCCTTAAATGGCTGGCATGTCGCGGACTTTGTCCATGCCCTGGAAACCGTGATGATTTCAACAGCCTGCCAGTGGGGACTGCCGGCCCGAAGGGACGGCCTTGGCCGCGGGGTCTGGGTCCAAGACAAAAAAATCGGCAGTGTTGGCCTGCGGGTGCGCCGGAAAGTCAGTTTTCATGGCTTGGCTTTAAACGTGGATCTGGATCTTGAACCCTTTGATTGGATTGCGCCCTGCGGCCTGTCCGGGGTGCAGATGACCTCCATTGCAGGGCAAACCCGCGGCCCCGTATCCATGAGAGAGGCTGCCCAGTCAGCCAAAGCGCATTTTTCAAGCGTGTTCGGCGTCCGCCTGGAGACGATTTCGGCCTCTTACTTAAACAGCTACTTGAAGGAAACAAGCCATGCCGAAGCTTCCGCCGGATAAGCAGGCATCTGAGGACTGCAGCCATGATTTGCGCAAACCGGCCTGGCTTCGAAGACGTCTGCCGGTTGGCGGCCAATGCGCGAAAACCCGGCAGTTTTTGCGGCAAAAAGGGATCTGCACGGTATGCGAAAAAGCCGCATGCCCCAATCGCTGGGAATGCTTTTCCCGCCGGACTGCCACATTCATGATCATGGGAGATCGGTGTACCCGCAACTGCCGGTTTTGTGCCGTGCCCCACGGTCCAATCGGAGCGCCGGACCTCGATGAGCCCGTCCGGGTGGCCGGCGCCGCCCGGGAACTGGGGCTTCAGCACGTGGTGGTCACCTCGGTTACCCGGGACGATCTGCCGGATCAGGGGGCCGGGTGTTTCGTGCAAACCATCCGGGAAATCCGCAGGCAGCTCCCGCAAGCATCAATTGAAGTGCTGGTGCCGGATTTCATGGGCAGCAGCAACTGCATGCAGCAGGTGATGGAATCCGGCCCGGACGTGTTGAATCACAATATCGAGACTGTTGCCGGGCTTTATCCCCGGGTGCGGCCGGAGGCCGACTACCGCCGCAGCCTGAATGTCCTGGCCGAGGCCGCCGCAGCCCGGCCGGATATGCCGGTTAAATCCGGGATCATGCTGGGCCTGGGAGAAAACCGGGCGGGTGTCAGGCAGGCACTTTCCGATTTGCTGGCGTCCGGATGCAGCATGCTGACCATAGGGCAGTATCTGCAGCCAACACCCCGGCATTTGCCGGTTGAAGAATACGTCACACCGGAAATGTTTGAAAGCTGGCGGCACTACGCCCTTGCGGCGGGATTTACCGCGGTGGCATCCGGTCCGATGGTGAGAAGCTCCTACCGCGCCCGGGAGATGCTTTCAGGGGACCTGATCTGAAAATAAGAAAGGCGGCCTTTTTGGGGCCGCCTTAACTTATAGATTTTGCTGGTGCCGAGGGGCGGATTTGAACCACCGACACGGGGATTTTCAGTCACCTGCTCTACCGACTGAGCTACCTCGGCATAAATTTTGTTCTGATGTATAAGGAAAGTGGCCTGCACTGTCAAGGACTTTTTTGAAGGTCGCCAAAAAGATACTGCGCCAGAGCGGCGGTTGTCAGGGCCGCGGTTTCGGCCCGCAGGATGCGCGGGCCCAGCGTGGCAATGTGCAATCCGCGTGCCTCTGCCTGCCCGGCTTCGGCCTCCGTAAATCCGCCCTCCGGGCCGAGCACCAAAAGCACGGATGCGGGCCGGGTTTCAGGTGGCTGCTCCATGGGCGCTGTGGCGCGTTCCCAGAAAAAAACCGGCAGGTCCACGGTTTCCGCCAGTCCGAGCACGTCTTTGAAGTCCGTCAAGGATTCGATTTCCGGGACCATGCTGCGGCCGCACTGCTTGACCGCTTCCACGGCAATGGCCCGCCATCGATGAACCCGTTTTTCCATGCGTTTTGCATCCGGCCGGGCTACCGTTCTTTCGGTGATCATCGGGATCCATCTGGTTGCGCCCAGTTCCGTGATCTGCCGGACCAGGTCATCCATTTTCCGGTCCTTTAAAAACCCCTGGGCCACGACAAGCTCAAGTGCGGATTCGTACCGTGCTTCAACCCGGTTCAAAAGGGCGACGCGAACGGCATTTCCCTCGAATGCCGCAATTCGGGCATCAAACATGCGGCCGGATCCGTCGAGCAGCCGGACGGTGTCACCGGGCGACAAGCGGAGCACGTCGCGGATATGCCGGACATCTTTTCCGGTGATTCGGGGCTCGGTCCTGTCGAGTTGTTCCGGATGAATATAGAATCGGCGCATTGCCTCCACCTGCAAATCGGTTCGGGGACTGGTACCTGCATCATATACCAACCCGGCGGCTGCTTGCAAAGCGTTTTACCGGCGGCACGCAGGTTCCCGCATCCGGAAAAAGGCGCAGGACGGCAAATTCCTTGACAATAGCCAGGGATTCGGATATTTTTTATTGTACCTAAATTGAGCGATTTTCAAGTTTGCCGCAGATACAAGGAAGATGCAGCCGAGCTATAGTGGACTATGCGAGACTGCATCTGACGAAGTAGATGCGGCAAAATT